>CAYRIP010000080.1:0-4639 GCA_964424395.1 uncultured archaeon
GTTATGTCCCTCTCCGTGAGAATGCCGACGATCCTATCCTTCTCGATGACAAGCATGCAGCCTATTCCCACGGCTTTAAGGATCTGTCCGGCGTATCTCACAGACTTCTCAGGATGCACGAAAGTCACATCCTTCTTCATCTCGTCCTTCAATAAGTAAGGCATATCAATCACCGCTGTTCGAATGAAAACTGATTCACGATTAAGATTTTATGTGCCATATCTATAAATATCCATAATATTCTACCAAGATTACCTGAAATCGTAATGAATAGAAGCGATTCATCATTCCTTTCTGGCCGAATAGAACACGAAGCGTATAAAAAAACTATTTGGCTCAATTGAAATTATGAGTGGACCAAGAAGCGAGGCGTTTCGTGTTGTGAGCATGGAAAACGGGGCCATGGTGATGCTGGTTCCTGATTACGTTGGTGCATCAGATATACCTTCAGGTTATCATTTGTTCATGAATGGACGTGAGGTAGAATCAGGAAGATCGGGTATATTCGGCGTCTCTAGCATTGATGATTTCGAGGCACAAGTGAGAGGAAAATACGACGTTCCTCTGCTTCCAGGTTCCTTGGATTGATTTTCACAATTTTATCCTGGCAACAAACAACAAAAGATATTTAATACCAGCATACAAGACCTATAGGTGATTCGATGAGGATACCCCAGCTCGTTTTCGGGATATTGTTCTTCCTCTTCGTAGTGTCGTCGCTTCTGTTTGGCATAATGGGCGACTGGTTCTGGTTCATCGCCATCGGCTATGAGTCGGTTTTCCTAAAGGTCCTCTTGACATCGGTTGGGATAGGCGTCCTTGCATTCCTCGTGTTCTTCGTGGTATCGATAGCAAACATCCTTCTCGCGAGGAGGCTTGCCCTGGGAAAGGGGAAGAAGACCAAGCACATCGCACCGACTAGGATCATGAACGCTATCGCGGCGCTGGCAAGCCTGGTGGTAGCCGTCGCCATGGCTAGCAGCTGGGAGACGGTCCTGAAGCATCTCAATTCGACACCGTTCTCCATAATGGACCCGGTCTTTGGGTTGGATATATCCTTTTATGTCTTCACGCTCCCGTTCTATTCCCTTGCGCTGAACTTCATGCTCGCGCTATTCTTCTTCTCCGCAATAATCTCCGCCATAACGTTCGTGATACATTCGAGCGGGTTCAAGATAGAGATGAAGGAGCCCGAACCCGAGCCCGAGAGGCCCCAGAACCCATTCGCCTTCACCGGGACTGGCTCCATGAACTTCAAATGGTCGGGCTCTTGGACCAAATTCCTTCCCCATCTTAGCGTGCTCCTCTTTTTGATATTCTCGATAGTCTCGGTCGATCTGTGGCTTGCAAGGTACGGCCTTCTACTGGCACCGGGCGGCGCGGTCTTCGGCGCAGGATACACCGAAGTTAACGTGAGCATGCCGCTTCTGGCTATACTGTCTGCCATAACGATGATAATATCCATAATGTTTCTCGTGAACATCAAGGTAAGGAAGTCAAAGCCCATAATATACGGCGTCGCGGCATTCGTGATCATCGCGTTCATAGGTACATTGGCGGCTGGCGTCGTCCAGGGCCTGGTCGTGCAGCCAAACGAGTTCAATCTGGAGAAGCCATTCCTTGAGCGAAACATCGAGGCGACGCTCGATGCATACGGTCTTGATGAGGCTCAGGAGAGCATCTTCACGGGTAACCACACACTGACCGCGTCGGACATATCAGATAATAACGCGACAGTAAGCAACATTAGGCTTTGGGACTGGAGGCCGCTGAGGCAGACCTACAACCAGCTCCAGCTGTTCAGGACTTATTACGCTTTCAATGACGTTGACGTGGACAGGTACAAGCTTAACGGCATGTACAAGGAGGTCCTGGTGTCCGCAAGGGAGATAAACACAAAGGAGCTTCCGAGCCAGGCGAGAACGTGGGTGAACAAGCACCTTGTTTACACCCACGGATACGGAGCCGTTATGAATCCGGTGGATCAGGTATCCAAGGAGGGCCTTCCGTTATTCTACATGAAGGACATTCCCCCGACATCGGATTATATAGACATCGAGCAGGACAGGATATACTTCGGCGAGAGGACGGACGATTACGTGATAACGGCGACGAGCACTGAGGAGTTCGACTACCCGTCCGGGGATGTGAACATATACACGAGCTACACGGGCACAGGCGGCGTTCCCCTGACAGATACACTGAAGAGGCTTGTATACGCTGCCAAGTTCAGCGCAGTGGAGCTCCTTGTGTCCGGTTCGCTCACTTCCGACAGCAGGCTTCTGATGTACAGGAACATCGCTGAGAGGGCGCAGACGATAGCCCCGTTCCTTTCATACGACCCCGATCCGTACCTCGTCCTAGCTGACGGCAGGATGTTTTGGATGATAGATGCTTACACGACGACCGACACTTACCCCTACTCTGAGCCCGTGCAGGTGAGGAGCATGGACAACAAGATGCTGAACTACATTAGGAACTCTGTGAAGGTCGTCATAGACGCTTACAACGGGGACGTGCAGTATTACGTGGTCGACGACGAGGACCCGATCATAAAGACGTATCAGCGGATATTCCCAGACCTCTTCAGCGATTTCGACGACATGTCAGATGACCTGAAGGCGCATATAAGGTATCCGGAGGGCATCTTCAACATACAGGCAGCGGTCTACTCGACCTACCACATGAACGACCCGATGGTCTTCTACAACAAGGAAGACCTGTGGGTCACTCCAGATGAGATATACAGGGGATCGAGGCAGCCAATGCAGTCCTATTACATCATCATGAAGCTTCCGGGCGAGGACAAGGAGGAGTTCGTCCTCATGACGCCGTTCACCCCAAGGGGCAAGGAGAACCTCATAGGATGGATGGCCGCAAGGGCAGATGTGCCCAATTACGGAAAGCTTTTGGTGTACCAGTTCTCAAAGCAGCAGCTGACTTACGGGCCGATGCAGATCGAAGCCAGGATAGACCAGGACCCTGAGATATCGCAGCTGATAACGTTGTGGTCACAGGCCGGGTCCAGCGTGGTCCGGGGAAACACCCTTGTCATTCCGATTGAGAACAGCATACTGTACGTGGAGCCGCTCTACCTTGAGGCTACCGAGAAGGGAACCCTTCCGCAGCTTCAAAGGGTGATAGTGGCATATGGCGACAGGGTCACGATGAAGAGAACGCTGGCGGATGCTCTGAATGATATATTCGGCTCTTCTGCAGTGCCATCTCCAGGAGTCCCGGGAGAGCCGTCATCACCGTCAACCGAGACCGATGCGGGCAAGCTGGCCCTGATAGCCAGCCTATACGACCAGGCACAGAGGGCTCTTGCGGACGGCGACCTTGGATTATACCAGCAGCACATAGAGCACATTGGCCAGATTGTTTCTGGTTAATCGGGAATTGAATTGGGTACCATCGAGATTCCCACAAAACATGGTTATTAATTTATTTTTTTCCTACGTTATCAATTAATGTCTCTGCATTATATCGGTCCCAGCCATTTCAGGGATGTTATCACCAGGATATACGAAGGAATAGCGGATAACTATGAGAGGGACCAATCCAAGCTTGTGGTCTGCCTTCCAAGGCACCTTAGCGACTCGAATGCGACGCTGGCGCATATGCTACAAAGCGCAGGATTCGATTCCCAGAGGAATTTCAACAGGTATTACGATGAGAAGGCTTCTGAGATAAGCAGGCTGACAAGGGAATCCAGGAAAAGAGTGCTTCAGAAACATGAGAAGAGAAGAATCGATAGGATATATGATGAGCTTTTCGCGCTGAGCAATCCGCAAGGAATGAAGGAAACAGGCGGAATCGTTAAGATCGCGATGTACTGCACCAGCGACGATTACATGGTGATAGATGCACTATCCATCCTTGAATACATGCACGCTGCAAAACGGCCTTCAGACGAAACCATAACAGATATACCAAAACATGTCAGGCATGAGTTAGTCCATTACGACCTCGGAGAATGCGATCCTTACGTAGCGATCCGCAAAGGATATGGGAATATCATTCGATTCACAGATATCTGTGCGGAGCTAAACGCTGCATCTCAGGAAGGAGAAGAGGTGCTTGCCAAGCTGAAGCAGAGGAGCCATGTCATGAGGTTCATTGACGACCTCGGTAATCCACGGACTGATAGTGAGATAGCAGATGCCGCTATTGAGAGGTTAGAGCTAATGTCTTCTTCATACCAGAGGCTATATTCTGACGTAGATAGCCTAGACATCCACCCATCAAACGAGGCGCTCGCATTCAGCCTGGATTCTGACAGGGAAGGTTACGATCTGTGGCTCAATAACCTCGGGCCGCAGCATGACTATCAGAGTTGCATGAGCCTCTTTGAGGTTTTTGTGGACATGAAGGGAAGCATTGGGTGGCGCCAGACGCTCGCTGCTGCAAAGGAAGCGGTAAACAGGTCGTTTTCCGACGGCACCAATTTCTTCGAGCTGTTCTCCGTATGAATCGTTTACTATAGTGGGATGAATATAAAAAACTGAACCACAGATATTATTCTTATTATGGGAGAAGCTACGATCATGCGAAGCCCCAAAGGATTCACGATCAGTGGAGACAGGGATGATTTGGCTTCCACCTACCTAAGCGTTCTTCATGCATTCAAAACCACGCA
>CAYRIP010000081.1:0-4626 GCA_964424395.1 uncultured archaeon
GTGGCAGGCGCGTTCTTTAATGAAAGAATCAAAAGCGCAATAGGGAACAAAAAAACAAAGATTCCCTATTGCCTGTATTCTGCTTTCGGATGCGGAGCTGGTGTCATGACAATGTCTAGTGCTCCGCTCAGCGCGCTGTGGACATAGTCTGAATGGCCAGTCTCGGCATGATAAGGGCCAAACCCGTTCGAATTCTCTCCCCATACGGCCTGGCATCCATCCCCGTGTTTTCTATCCGGTCTACTATCCCCATTCCGATTCATGCTTACACCTCCTCAATCGCACCCGGCAGCGGGAGAATGCAAATCCTTAATCGGAAGATCGTCGGACAAGAATCAGCACACACCCGGCAACGCCTGTAAGAATCAATAATTCTTCTTATCGGCGATTACGAATATTCGCGGGTGCATCATTATAACGCTGATGAAATGCCTTTAAAAAGCTGACGCCGGATGATGACACACGTCCCACCTGGGGGATTTCCTGAAGCCTCGATATATCGAAAAGAAGCTGATCAGAAAAGCGCATAGACGAAAGGCGACAGCGCGCTGCTCTGGGCGAATATTATCAGCAGCCCAACAATGATGAGAAGGATGATCGTCGGCGCCAGCCAGTAGGCCTTCCTCACCTTGAGGAAATCCCAGAATTCCCCGAACAGCGACTTGTTCTTCGACATTGCCTACATCCCCTGGTCCTCTGCGACCGCGTCATAAAGCAGGTCGCTCATTTCCCTGCCTACTATATCATTGCCTTCGTGGTTTATATGGATATAGTCGAAGAAGAACTGCTTGTCGTAGTTCAATACATACTTGAAGTCGTGATAGCTATTCTCCGGGTACATTGATCTCATGGCCTCAAGCTCCGCCGCCATAGCCGGGTAAGTTGCCTTGACGAACCTCTGGAAGTCCATGCTGCTTACCATGTCCCTCTCGTTGCCGACCATGGGCTCCTTGAAATGCGTTATGGGCTGCAGGAACACCGCAAGCCTGAAGTTGCCGTTCTTCGATATCAGAGACATCTTCTCGATGTTCTTTGCGTAGGTATCGACTATCTCCTTCTCCCATGCCTCCGTCCCGTAGCCCACTTCATCCCGAAGTTCGTAAATGCCGAGGAATCGGTAGTCCAGGTCCCGCCTAAATACCCGCTCCGTGAGGAACTTGATGCTCTGAAGCTTCCTGACCGCAAGGAGGAAAAGGTCCGGGATGTCAAGGGAGTTCGTCTGGTTCGCGAAGAACTCCAGCGCCTTCTCTTCGGAGGCGTAGTCGTGGGGGTATCCTGGCCTGGGGTCGTAGAAGTACTGCTGCAGCTCGTTCGCCCCGTCGTAGACGACGACCATGTCCGGCTCGAAGTCGATGGCGTGATGCACCAGCGCCGACAGCTCCTGGGCGGAATTGTATGAAGTCACGCCCCAGTTGTACGCCCTGACGTTGGCAAGCCCCCTTTCCTTGAGGTACTTCTCGAGCTTCTTTGCGATAGAGTTCTCAAGGGGCTCTCCGTTGAACGCCGCCGAGCCGCCCAGGAATATGATCCTGTATTCGTCGCCCTTCTCCTCAGGGGGAAGCTCCCCCCTGAATCCGAGCTCGTTGAAGCTGTAGCACATCTCCTTGCCCCTGTTCGATTCGTCAAGCATCGCGTTGGCGGCCCTGCAGAACTCGTAGCTTGGCCTGTTGGCGTGCATGATGTAGGGCATGGGGTAGAAAAGAGGCTTCTCCGTGTAGAATGACGCGGGCGTGAAGGCCCTTATCGTGAGCTCTGCTGTTATGAATATTATGACAAGGAACACTATCACGAACGCTATGTTATTCCTGCTAAGAAGCCTTCGGAAGTTCCTCTTGACGAATCCGGTGTTGAATATGAGGACCCCTAAGAACGCGAGGCAGAACTCGGCGAACATAATCTGCGCATTGATCCCGAAGTTGAAGACGTATCCCGGATAGAGCGCCTGTGCCGTGAGCGGGTTATAGATTATCGCCAGGCCTATTAAGAAGATGCCTATCGTCCGGTATATCCTCACCCATCTAAGGCTGCCCTTCCCCTTCTTTTTCGTTGCCTTCTTCTTGCCCTCAGTCCTTTGCATATGACTCACTGTCCCACATGTCCTGCGGATTGTCGTCCCTTCTGATGAGGAACCTGCCCATCACCAGATAGTCGATGCCGGTGCCCATCATGCACCGGTAAGCGTAGAATGGCGAGTTGATTATCGGCTCGCCCCTTATGTTGAATGACGTGTTGACCAGTATCGGCGTCTTCGTGATCTTTCCGAACTCCTTTATTATGCTGTGATAAAGCGGGTTTTGCCCCTTTCTGATCGTCTGAAGCCTCCCGCTCCCGTCGACGTGGACGACAGCGGGGATATCCTTCCTCTTCCCCTTCTTTATGGGGTAGACCATCAGCATGTAGTCTGTTGGGTCCGGGATGGGCACGTCGCACTCGAAGTACCTCTTGGCGTCCTCGACGCACACGACAGGCGCGAACGGCCGAAACTTCTCCCTGTGCTTCACCTTGAGATTGAGCACGTCCTTCATCCTGTCCTTAAGCGGGCTTGCCAGTATGCTCCTGCTCCCAAGGGCCCTCGGTCCCCATTCCATCCTTCCCTGGAACCATCCTATCACGTTCTCCTCGGAGAGCAGCCTGGCTGTCTTTGTTATCAGCTCCCTCTCGCTCTTGAACTCCGAGTGCTTGATCCCGTTCTCCTTGAGGAACCTGCTGATATACTCCCGGGAGTATTCGGGCCCGAAATACGAATGGGACTGCACATAGGACCTCTTCTTGCCAAGTACGGAATGGTAGAGATAAAGCGCCGCTCCAAGGCTCGTGCCGCCGTCCCCGGCCGCGGGCTGGATGTATATCCTCTTGAAGGGTGTGCCCCCCAGGATCTTCCCGTTCATGACCGAGTTTAATGCCACCCCGCCGGCCATGCACAGCGTGTCGCATTTAGTCATCTTGTGCAGGTGCCGAAGCAGCTTCAATATCACGTCCTCTGTGACCATCTGCAGGGCGGCGGCGATGTCCATGTGCTTCTGGGTAACCTCCTCTGACTTCTTTCTTATGGGGCCGAACTCCTCTGCGAACTTCCTGCTGACCATCCTCATCTTCTGGTGATAGACGAAGTAGTCCATGTTCAGGGCGAAGCTGCCGTCATCCTTCACGTCTATGACGTCATCGAGCAGCTTCCTGTAGTACGGATTGGTCTTCCTGTCGGTGTTCCCGTATGGCGAAAGCCCCATGACCTTGTACTCGCTGTTGTTGACCTTGAAGCCCAGATGGGCCGTGACGGCGCTATAGAGCAGCCCGACGGAATGGGGGAACTTGATCTGCTTCTTCAGCTCGATATCGTTCCCCTTTGCGAATCCAAGCGTCGTGGTCGCCCATTCGCCGACCCCGTCGATCGTGAGTATCGCCGCTTCCTTGTAAGGGCTCACGAAGAACGATGACGCGGCATGGCACATGTGATGCTCTATGAAGAACGTGTCCCCCTTGTACTTTGCCCTCTTCCTCATGAGCCTTGGTATCCTGAGTCTCTCGTTTATCCACATGGGCATGCTGGAGCAGAAGGTCATCCAGCTCTTAGGGAAGGTCTCCAGATACTGGTGAAGAAGCCTCTCGAACTTCTGGAGCGGCTTCTCGTAGAACGCCACGTGGTCCACGTCCCCGATCCCTATGCCCGCCTGTTCCAGGCAGAACCTGATGGAATTGATGGGGAAGTCAATGTCGTGCTTCTTCCTTGTGAACCTCTCCTCTGCCGCGGCGGCTATGATCTCGCCGTCCTTGAGCAAGCACGCCGAGCTGTCGTGGTAGAAGCAGGAAACGCCTAGCACATACATGATATCACCGAATCGCTCAGAACTGCCTGAAATACTCTTCCTTATCCTTCTTCATGATGGGCTCGTCCACGAAGTACGTCTTCGCGCCCTTGTCGATGTCCATGTCCAGGAAGTGCTTTCCCTTCATCCTGGCAACCAGCGAGGTTAGCCCGACCCCGAAGACATAGACGAACGAGAGGAGGATGAAGTTGACGACCCTTGAGACCCCGAGCCCGAAGTCCGATGACCCGTCCTTCATGCCCAGCAGGAAATCCTTAGCCTTTTGCATCCCTGACCACCTTGGTTATTATCTTCCCCGCAGCGAAGGCCGCAAGCAATGTGAGCAGGAATTCGCTGTAAATCATTTGTATGGGCATCTTCCCGAGCCAGTTCAGGATGAGATACATCATGTTGAAGAAGACGAAGTATCCGAGGAAGAAACCAACATGTCTGCCCGCTGTCCTGGCCCCGTCGTCCCGCTCGAAATTCATGCTCAAGATATTGCCCTCATATTTTATAAGGTTTTCGCAGGGGATGACGCCTCTTTGGCCTAAACCCGCCCGATTTCGATGGCAGAGTCATCATTTGCCCTTTCGGTGGAATCTCCTGAAGATGTTGTCGTATTTCTTGCGGGATGTTTTCTTGAACGGGAAGCCCTTGCTGACGATCCTTAGGTCCTCGATTGAATAATATGCTTTCGGGTCGAAGGTCATTATGAGTGAGGTGGCCTCCTTCATATAGCCGCGCTTTATGACAGAATATATGATGCTGACCTTTCCGTAAGCGTCCTCCGCGACGCTGCTCGTGACCTCATACTCGGCCG
>CAYRIP010000082.1:0-4566 GCA_964424395.1 uncultured archaeon
CTTAGGCCCGGGTGCCTTGCTGACGCCAATGACCGGGCCCAGCTGGCTGAGACAAGGATACTCGGCGGGCTTGCCGCGCGTGCAAAAGACGCAGGCGTCCAGGTGATGATCGAGGGACCGGGACACGTGCCGATGCACAAGATCAAAGAGAACATTAAATGGCAGAAGAAGGTCTGCGACGGGGCACCGTATTATGTCCTTGGGCCTCTTGTGACCGACGTCGTTCCCGGCTATGATCACATAGCGGGTGCGATAGGCGGGGCGATCGCCGCCTGGCACGGCGCGGATTTCCTCTGCTATGTGACTCCTACGGAGCACCTCTCGCTCCCGACGCCCGAAGACGTGAAAGAGGGCGTTATCGCTTCACGCATCGCAGCACATGCCGCGGACATCGCCAAGGGGTTGGAGGGTGCCGAAAAATGGGACGAGCGCCTCTCGCGGCATAGGTTCGAGAGGGACTGGGACAAGCAGATATCCATGAGCATGGACCCGGAGAAGGCGGCGAGACTGAGAAAGAAGAGCAAGCCGGGCGCAGAGGACGTATGCACCATGTGCGGGGAATACTGCGCGATCAAGCAGGCCGATGGCCTATTCAAGAAGCGTAAGTGAACCTATCGATATTTCTTCAGGGCATTTGTTTCGGATTATACCGAAGAAAATGCAAAGCCACTATAATATGACAGGATAATCCTTTTTCGGGGAGCACCATGAAAAGGTACATGCTGTTGATATTCATAATAATAACGTTTGCGTCCAACTCAGCCGTGGCGATGGCATCGGAGATGACAACGGTCTTTCGAAGCGAGGTGATAGCGTACGTCATCGGACTGGTCTGCATGTCGTTTGCGGCGGCTTTTTTAATCATGCTGAGGAGATAATCCTATGGAAGACAAGATAACGCTTGACAGGGAATCCTTCAAGAGCCTGGCTTCGGAGTCCAGGGTGTCGATCATGAAGAGCCTGGACGCCAGGAGGAAGACTCTTACCGAGCTGAGCAAGCAGTTCGGCATGTCCCCATCGACAGTCAAGGAGCATATGGACAACCTCTGCAAGGCAGGCCTCACCATCCAGATGGACGAGGGCCATAAGTGGAAGTACTACGAGCTGACCAGCAAGGGCAAGAACGTGCTCCATCCGGAATACACTAAGATTTGGATACTCCTCTCGGTATCGGCGCTTGCCATAGTCGGGATATTCTATGACCTCTTCAGCAAGGGATCCTCTGCGATGCAATTCGCCGCAAGGAGCGCTTCGCCGGTCCTTGGGAACGCGGACAAGGTCGCTGAGGCGCCAACTGCCGTCGGGGAAGTGGGCGCATCACAGACGGCTGCCCAGGCGGCTGCCCAGGCGATTCCTTACCTGCACATCCTAGGCATCCTCATAGCGGCGGTTCTGCTGGGGTCATGCATCGCATACATATTGATAGGCCGTAAGCGGATGAAGGTCTGATGACTGCGTCACATCAGTTCTTTGGTCACGTAATGGGTCCCTATCAGGATTCCCAGGCCTATGAAGACCGAGGCCCAAAGGCTCAGCTGGAGGTTGCCGGGGAAGAGATACTCGTCCATCAGTCCCCACACGCCCCTCCAGAACGATATGACGGCGAAGGCAATCAGGATGGAGAATATGCTCTGGTGCTTGAACTTCATCTTGCAGAACTTATCAATCATGTACAATATTTCTTTGGACGCAAATATAAATCCTATCGCGTGAATTGGCTCTGAGTGGACGATCATGCAAGGACGGCTGAAATTTTTAAATCAGTGCATGGTATGAATAGTATGGAAGTTCTGATGCTCAGCCACATGAAGGATGCGGACAGGCTGCTTGCGGCTGCCGGGTGGGCGACCCGCAGCGAGAAGTGCGGGGCCGAGTATGAGCCCACGGACAGGGAGGTCCGCGACATGGTCAGATACTCAAAGGAGATGAAGCTAAGCTCTGTGCTCGACATACCTTTCTTCGTCTTCAGCATAAAGGACGTCTCAAGGGCGTTCACGCACCAGTGGGTGAGGTATCGGGTCGCGGCGCACATGCAGCAGAGCCTTCGGTACGTCAACGTCTCAACCGACAGCTTCAGCTGGTTCGTCGTTCCCCCGATGGTATCAAGGAAGGGTTCAGGAGCCGTGCTGGAATATGTCAGGAGCCAGCAAAACTCCGCGGAGAGCTACCGAAAGCTCATCGACGCGGGAGTCCCGATAGAGGACGCCAGGTTCGCGCTTCCCATAGGGACGAAGACCCACATAACCACTGCCATGAACGGGGAGGAGCTACTCCACGTCTTCAACCAGAGGTGCTGCACTGACGCCCAGTGGGAGATTAGGGCCGTGAGCTATGCGCTGCTGGCAGCGGGGATGATAATCGCCCCGGTGCTCTTTGACGGCGGCGGGCCGCATTGCATAGGCGACGGAGCCTGCCGTGGATCTGGCAAGGGGAAGTGCAAGGGCGAGTCGCTGGAGATAATAAGGAAGCTTAAGGATGCCGTCAGCGGAAAGATGGAGGAGTACGAGGATATGGGAAATGGATGGCTCGAGATCGACCTTACAGATGCGCTCGGCTATTTAGCTCCCGCAGAATTAAGGGACGAAGTGAACCGCGAGTTCGGAAAGGAGGCGGGGCTTGACGTTCCAGTGAAGCTCAGGATCAGGAAGTGATGGTGATGGACAAGGATAAGGTTCTAGAGATCGTGAAGAGACAGAACAGATGGAGGGGCACGGAGTGCCTTAACATGATCGCAAGCGAGAACATCATGTCTCCCACGGCGAAGAAGGCGTATGTCTCGGACTTCATGCACAGGTATGCCGAGGGCACCCCATTCAAGAGGTTCTACCAGGGCGCAAGGAACATAGACGAGCTTGAGAGCAAGGCAATCGAGCTCGCAAAGGAGGTTTTCGGCGCAACGAAGGCCGACCTGAGGGCTATCTCGGGTGGCGTGGCCAACGCTGCCGCTTTCTCCGGGCTCACCAGCCACGGGGACCTTCTCATCAGCCCCGGCGTCGTCGGGGGCTCCCACATATCCCATGAGACGTTCGGCGTTGCCGGAGTGCTTGGTCTTCGGGTAGAGCACGCTGCATTCGACGAGGAAAAGTACAACATAGACGTCGATGACAGCGTCAGGAAGATAAGGAAGCTTAAGCCGAACCTTGTGACCCTCGGCGGATCCGTCATACTGTTCCCTCACCCGGTCAAGGAATTCAAGTCGGCATGCGAGGATGTCGGCGCGAAGCTGCTCTACGACGGTGCCCATGTCCTCGGCCTCATAGCGGGGGGCGAGTTCCAGGACCCTTTCAAGGAGGGCGCGGATATCATGACGGCATCAACCCACAAGACGTTCCCGGGGCCGCAGGGCGGAATCATTCTTGGGAACACGGATGACGACACATGGAAGAAGGTGAAGTTCAGGGTGTTCCCGGGGCTTGTGTCCAATCACCACCTGCACAGGATACCCGCCATGCTGATATCCATGCTCGAGACGCAGGAGTTCGGGAAGGAGTACGCCAGGCAGACTATAAAGAACGCCAGGACGCTAGGCGGGGCGATGGATGAGCTCGGTTTTTCCGTCATCGCATCGAACAGGGGATACACAAAATCCCATCAGATACTGGTCGATGTGAGGGAGAACGGCGGCGGGAAATGGGCCGCGTCCGCTCTGGAGGAAGCAAACATAATCCTCAACAAGAACATCCTCGCATGGGACGACGTCAACAACCCCGACGACCCGTCAGGGCTCAGGATCGGCACCCAGGAGCTGACGAGGATCGGCATGAAAGAGAGCGAGATGAAGCATGTGGCAGAGCTCATCAAGAGGGTAATCATTGACACGGCGGACACTGTAAGCGTAAGGGAAGAGGTAATGGAATTCCGAAAGGACTTCCAGAGCATCCACTACTGCTTCGATGAATGAGCTTCGTCAGAATAACGCATATCCGTTTCTTTTTAAATCAGCTCTTGTCCTCATCGAATAGGTACCTTCCCTGTTTGTACAGGCCGAAGTCAATCTCCCTCATGAAGAACTCGATATACCCTACCGGGATGAACTGGGGGCTCAGTGGCATCACCACCTCCCTCATCCTGCTCTTAAGAGACTTAAGGTCGCTACCGCTGTCAGCCATCGACTCGATCTCCATGAATAAGCCGAATCCCCTGACGTTGTCAAAGGAGTAGGTGAACTCGCCATCGCTGAATTTCTCCCGGACCTTGTCGATGACAACCAGTTCCTTCAGCACGTTCATGCGGAGGAACTCCCCCAGGCTCATGGCCTCGGGAGCCTTGAGCCCCAGCGTCCGGCAGACCGCCCCAAGTCCCTCCCTTTCGTCCGTGGACAACGGAATATGGAATGAATGCTCATCGCAGTCCTCATGGGAGTCGTCCTCGAGGTTGAACTTGAAATCCAGGCTCCTGCCGTTCCTCAGGCGGATGAATATGCCTCTTTTGTATAGGTCGCCGTCCTGGGTATCATAGTACACGTCCTTTTGTTCTTTCCTGCCCAAGAAATCAAGCTTGCCAAGGAAGGCCCTTGCCATCTTCTCGTCATCCACCCTGAACCGGAATTCCACCTCGATGCCCTTC
>CAYRIP010000083.1:0-4464 GCA_964424395.1 uncultured archaeon
GTTTAGGTCGAAGACCAGGATGTTCTGCTTGCCCGGGTTGACGCAGATAGTATTTCCGAGCGCCTCGCGCCAGTTCCCGCTCATCTGGTATGACTCGTGTATGTGGCCGTGGAGCGTCAGGTAGGGCTGCTTCTCCAGTATGAAGTCCCTTATGGCTGCGCTGCCCACGTGGGTGCCGCTGAAGATGACGTCGAGGCCCGTTCCCAGCGGGGGCGCGTGCGTGGAGTATATGGTCTTCTTGGGGTCGCTCTTCTTCGCGAGGGCGTTTAGGTCCTTTCTAATCTTGGGGTCGGGCTTCTCCCAGTCCTTCAGGAGGAAAGGCGTCTCGTTGACGTAGGAGTAGCCGGCCACGAACTTGTCGCCGAGCTTGTGGACCTGCTGGTTCAGGAGCTTGAATATCCCCTTCTTCGCGGCCTTGTCCAGGACGTCCTTATTGATGCTAAGGTCGTCGTTTCCCATCATCACGAAGATCTCCTTCTTCGACTTCTTCTTGAAGTCCTTAATCTTGGGTATGAAGTAGTATTCCAAGAACTCGCGCTGGTACATGGCTATATCGCCAAGAGCGGTAAGGAACGGCGATATGTCTCCACCTATTATGATTGCCTTGACGTTCTTGCCGGCGCCTACCTCGAAGAGCTTCTCGTATGCGTGTATCTCGCCGTGCATGTCAGTGGCGTAAACCACTATATCTGGCATTGGACCTATCCCTCCTCCCCGGACCATTCCTCGAAGAAGAAAGCCGCGAAGGTGATGGTGACGGAGAATATCGCAAGCAGTGTCAGCCCGAAGTCATTAGAGATGCCCTGGACGACTATTGCCGCTAACGAGAGCAGCATCATTGCTATGACGATCAGTGCGATCTTTTGCTCATCCATATCATCATCTACCCGATGGACCGAAGGGGATTTCCGCCAGGCTGCTGGAACCAGCCCACTTCGAACCCCTGGCCTCCACCATGCCGAGGTGGCGATCTTCCGCTGATCTACCGGCCCGATTGGTCTACTTCTTTATTTTTCTTTCAAGGCTTTATTTAATTTCTTTAAATAATTAATTCCTATGGACTGGGCAGCCCTCGTGACAGCGTTCCTGGAATGGTCCGAGTACATGATTGTTAATTTCGGCTATCTGGGGGTGTTCCTGGTCAGCGTCGCCAGCACCGTGACGATATTCCTCCCGGTACCCGGATTCCTATTCATCCTCGCCGCAAGCCCCTTCCTCAACCCATACCTTCTCGGGATCGTCTCAGGAGCCGGCATGGCGATAGGGGAGGTCACGGGTTACATGATCGGAAAGGGCGGAAGCACCGCCCTCAGGAAGAAGGACAAGAAGTGGATCAAGAAGGGCGAGAAGTGGTTCACCGAAGGCAGAGGATTCATATTCATCGTCATCTTCGCGGCCACCCCGCTTCCTGACGACATCACGGGGATAGTCGGCGGGATGTTCAATTACGACGTCAAGAGGTTCCTTCTTGCCGCATTCATCGGCAAGACTGTTATGAACATCGCTCTGGCCCTGGCCGGCTTCTACGGGATAAACTGGGTAATGGGAGCACTCGGTGTGAACCTTTGAAATAAATGAATAGGAATTAAAACAATAAGAGATGGGCCGGGCAAGATTTGAACTTGCGGCCTCTGCCTTGTAAGGGCAGCGTCATAACCACTAGACTACCGGCCCGCAATAAATCTTGTATCAGAAAGGTATAAAAATCGAACGGGGAAGTGTAAAGACCTCCTCTCTGGATGGCAGTCACGGTCATCTAATAGAGCTAGCCCTTCTTTGGGAACCATCCCTTCCTCCATTGCTCATTTGCTGAAATTACATTAACCCTCTCGGCCAATGTGCGGTACTGTTCGGGGGATTTTATAGCCAAAACCTCAATACCTCTCCTATCGCCGTCGAGAAGGACTTCAAAGACGTCGGAATTGTACCCATCCCCACGCAGAATTAAATCCACAGCTTGGGAGAGCTGCTTCTCATCCCTCCCATTGTCTTCGATTCCATGTTCTACATCCCTAGCGGCCCTGTAGATTTCATCAGATCCGAAAAAATATGCATGCAGGGCATGTGGATCGCCTGTGACATCATTCGATTTTTCCAAAATTCGTGTCACGTTACCGTCACTCGAATCGACTATGCCGTATAGATGCGCTTCATTCATCGGCACTTTGTGCGTTCCGATCCTGATGCAGGAGCCATCATCTTTCAATAGTGGAGAAAGCGCGTCAGGTGTCCATATGAACTCATCACCGAAGGTCACCAGGAGCGGGAAGACTTTCCCTACCTTCTCACCCAGGCATTCCACGGCATGCGCTGTCCCCCCGGCTTTTTCCTGCACGACATATTCTATTCTCCGTTGTCCGAAGTATCTGCCAAGCTGATTTCTCATTCCCTCCAGCTTTGATGGAGAAACGATGCAGAAAACCTGCTCGACCCCGGCTTCCAGCTGGTTCCTAATGGAGTAGAAGGCGATCGGCCTTTCGTAATCCCCGTATCCGATTGGAAGCATCTCCTTTGGGAGATCGTCATAACCCAGAGCCTGGCCAAAAGTCCGTCCGGTCATACCGACTAGACCCATTCCGCCTGCAAGGACAGCCCCGTATGTACCCATTTATAACCACTACCACTCCACTAATATCACAAATTGAATACTATGGTGCAAATTCTTTTAAGCATCGATCCAGCCAGTTTACACAGATCATCGAGGATTGTTATTAAGAAAGAAACACGACCGCTTCAGGAAAGACTGACCCCATGCTTTCTCATCTCCTGCTCTAATTGTGCATTATCATGGAAAAGTATTGTTTTGAATCCCCTATCCCTTGCCGGAGGGATATTCCTTTCCCTATCATCGACGAACAAGCAGT
The DNA here is from genome assembly GCA_964424395.1 of uncultured archaeon. Lineage (GTDB taxonomy): Archaea > Aenigmatarchaeota > Aenigmatarchaeia > QMZP01 > JAFGSV01 > JAFGSV01. The sequence continues at coordinate 2,865 of CAYRIP010000083.1, forward strand.
CTTCCGGCTTTTCATCAAGTTCCTTGATTATCAGATCGAATATCTTACCACCGATTTTCACCATCTTCACGACATTCGAAAGGATGACAGCATCGAAATACCTGGAAAATCCCCCTATCTCTTTCTCGATCACCGGAACCATTTGTGCAGCGTTATCTGAAAGAAGCGCGGTCTTATAGTTGCCTTTCAGCCTGTGTATCATATCCAGCAACTGGTTGTTCAATTCACCATGCTTCGTGACCAGGTATTCATAACCCATGGGATTGATATTAACTTCTCTGAATACCGATTCCAGAAACTGCTCACCAGTCATATCGCCCTTCAGGTGCTCATCCAGATATTTGAGGAAAGCTTTCCTTAATGAATCCTCTTCCACGATGTTCCCGACTTCCCTTACCCACACATCCACCCATCTCTCAGCGCAGACCCCATACCAGTCGAAAATCAATGCCTTGATCATAGATATCCGAATAACCTCAGAATGCGACCGCCGGGATTTGAACCCAGGTTACTGGCTTGGGAAGCCAGTGTCCTACCAAGCTAGACTACGGTCGCATTTCTAGTTATAATGATTACGGGAAATATTAAAATTGATTAAAGGCTTATATAGATATTGCCCTTTCTATTCTCATGAAAAAAGTCGGCCTGATCACCAACAACGTCAATCTACCGTCAGCCAACATTTTCTACAACGCTTTCAAGAAGCATCCTGACATTGAGCCGTACATGATAGACATATACAGGCTCAGGGTGGCTGCATTCCCGAAGAAATGGGACGTCTTCTATCCGAGGCTCAAGCTCAGCAGGCTGGATACGGTCTTCTTCAGGGGATGCCTGATCCCATCATCGCTTCTTGATTTCAGGCTCACTGCTTCTGAGCATCTCGAGGGGATGGGAATCGATGTCATTAACCCGAGCAAGGCGACCAGGATATGTCGGAACAAGTTCAGCGCCATACAGGTCCTGCAGAGGCACGGCATCCCTACCCCCAAGACGAGGGCCGCCCTGACGCCGAAGGCCGCCATGAGGTCCATCAGGAAGATGAAGAAGCCCGTGATCATCAAGCTGCTCTCGGGCTCCCACGGGAAGGGCGTGATGAGGATCTGCTCGAACGACGAGGCCGAATCCGTGATAGACGCGCTGTGGGCACTCGGGGAGATCATATACTTCCAGGAATATATTGAGACCGCCGGGAAGGACATCAGGGTGATAGTCCTTGATAACGAGGTCTTGACCGCCATGGAGCGCTCCGCTCGGAACGGCGACTTCAGGTCAAATCTGTCCCGCGGTGGTAAGGGTGTGAAGGTTGAGATCGATGATAGCCTTCGAAAGCTTGCTCTGAAGGCCGCCAAGGCCGTAGGCGCCGTGTTCGCTGGCGTCGACATAGTCGTGGATGGAAAGCCCAAGGTCCTGGAGGTCAACATCAATCCGGGGCTGAAGATCAGCAGGATCACCAAGGTCAACGTCGCCAAGAAGGTCGTTGACTTCATCGCGGAGAGATAGAAAAGCGGCTCATGGAGCGGCGTATTTCGTCCTTCCCGTGCTCACTATCAGCATCTTCCTCTTCTTGTTGAGCTGCCTTCTCATCTGCATCATCAGG
>CAYRIP010000084.1:0-4457 GCA_964424395.1 uncultured archaeon
AGCTTCTTGCCGAACAGGCTTACTGGCAGCTTTGCTGATATCGTGCTCATGATATTCCTTTAGAGTTTGTGGATTAAAAGATTTAAAGAATGTTTATAAAATTCCGCAAGCAATGTAAAGGATGAATGTCTCGGAGTTGAGTTCGCATGCCTGATCCAAGAGAATTGCGCCGGTTCAGAACGATGACGATCACCGATGTGGATGAGACCAGATATAGGCTGGTAGGGACAACGCTTGAGAAAAAGGAAGCATTGTTGGATGATCCAGACAAATACGAAATCTGCCTTCTTTGCGCCATGGAACCGGGCAATGTTCGTGAGATGACTGATCAGGTCCGGTCCTTGGGAACACAGGACAAGGTCACAATCCATCAGGCCATGACGGAATATATGTGTGCAGATGAGCATGCCAAGGAAGCAGCTCCCGGGCTTCTTCTGGTGGGTCTTTTTTCATTAGGTGCATACAGGCAATCCAGCCACCCCTGGAATTATCCCGCTGTTCTCTCAAGAAAGATAGACAGGATTGGTTGATTCACAGAAAGACGATTGAACCTGCTATCTTGATTTGATGCAATAGCATCGCTTTCTGAACGGCTGTGCTTTGAAAAGTGAATTTAAAATCGCATTTTTAAATTTTGGCATTATTCTAATCCTTATGGCCCGGAATGCCGACAATCCCGAGGATATTAAACCGGAAGCAGTGGAGAAGTTCAGGCTGTTTCTGACGGAGGAGTACAACAAGGAGATATATAAGGCGGCGGAGGATGAGAACCCCCTACTCGTGGATTTCGAGAAGCTGGACAGGAGGATGGAGGACTTGTCCTCAATGCTCCTGGAGAAGCCGGAATACTTCATGAACGTCGCCGACGAGGCCGTCAACGGAATCGACCTTCCCGCCCGGGTGAGGATCAGGTTCTTCAACCTCTCCGATACCGCCGTGATCAGCATCTCCGACCTGAGGTCGAAGCACATAGGCAAGTTCATCTCCATCGAGGGCATCATCAGGAGGGCATCCGAGATAAGGCCGGAGATAGTTGCTGTGGACTGGAAATGCGAGGAATGCGGGTCCATCGTCAGGTATCCCGTTAAGGGAACCTTCGTCTCGAAGCCGTTTCGGTGCGTCAACGTAATCGACGGGAAGGGATGCGAGGGAAAGAGGTTCTCAGAGGCCGACAAGGTGATGATCGACACCAGATGGGCGACCATCGAGGAGCCATTCGAGCTTACCGAAGGCGAGAAGCCATCCCAGGTCAATGTCCTGATCACCGAGGACCTCGTGTCGCCGGAAAGCAGGAGGATGACGGATCCCGGGAACAGGCTTAAGATTATAGGCATCCTCAAGGATGTCCCGAAGGGGAAGATGGGCTCAGTCAAGCTTGATTTCTATCTGGAGGCAAACCATGTCGAGCCTACCGAGTCCAGCTGGGAGAAGCTGAAGGTCACGAAGGAGGACGAAGCCGAGATCAGGAAGCTCGCCAGCAATCCGAACATATACGAGATGCTCGTGGATTCGATGGCCCCGTCGCTCTTCGGGCTCAGGCACATAAAGGAGTCTGTCATAATGCAGCTCTTCGGGGGCGTCCCGAGGACTCTTCCTGACGGGACCCATTTCAGGGGTGAGATACACATACTGATAATCGGCGATCCCGCTTCGGGTAAATCGCAGCTCTTAAAGCTCGTTCCCGAGATCGTTCCACGTGGGAGATACGTTAGCGGCAAGGGCGTTACGGCTGCCGGGCTCACGGCCACGGTCATCAAGGACGAGCAGTTCATGGGTGGCTGGGTTCTCGAGGCCGGCGCGATGGTGCTAACGAACAAGGGCCTTCTCGCGATAGACGAGTTCGAGAAGATGAACCCGGACGACCAGGTCGCGATGCACGAGGCGATGGAGCAGGGCTCCATTTCCATCGCGAAGGCGAGCATAGTCGCCACCCTGCCGGCCAAGACCTCGATCCTTGCGGGCGGGAACCCGAAGTTCAGCAGGTTCGATCCCATGCGTTCCGTGCACGAGCAGGTGAACATACCGCCCACGCTGCTGAGCAGGTTCGACCTCAAGTTCACGCTCAGGGACGTCCCCAATGCGAAGGAGGACAGGAAGATAGTTGAGCACGTCCTCAAGAGCAGGCATGATAAGGACGTGGTAACCCCCGTCATCCACCCGGACCTTGTCAGGAAATACGTCGCTTACGCGAAGGAGCACTGCAACCCGACTTTGTCGCTCGAAGTGAGCAAGCTGCTCAAGAACTTCTATGTGAAGACCAGGGGCAGGGCTGAGGGAGGCAGGGCCCCCGTGCCTATCACGCTCAGGCAGTTCGAGGGCCTCATGAGGCTTTCGGAGGCTTCCGCCAAGGTCCAGCTCTCGGACGTGATCCGGAAGTCGGACGCACAGAGGGCGATCGAGCTCATGAAGGCCAGCCTCAAGGACCTCGGGTCCGACATAGAGACTGGCGAGATAGACGTGGACAAGAGCGAGGGCGGCACGCCGTTCAGCGAGAGGTCGAAGATCACTAAGATACTCAACATAATAGACCAGCTTTCCGGTGACAAGAGGGATATCGTGCCGGTTTCGAAGCTCAGGGACGCCGCCGCCAAGGAAGGGATCGAATCTGTGGAAGTGGACGACCTTATAGACAAGCTCAAGAGGGAAGGCATATTGTTCGAGCCCAATCCAGGCTATGTGCAGAGGCCGTGAGATGCATTTCGCATTTAAAAATTTTTCAGGCATTGCCTAAAGATGCAAAAGCATTTCAAATTGCTTTGTTATGGTTGCTCGGGTCATGACTTGAGCCAACCAACTCCCATAGATGTTATATACGATCAAGGCGGGAAAACAGTGCATTGCGATTTTTCAAAGCCTCCGGTTGCTGATACTTGCGCAGCTTCCTTGGCAACGAACGCCCCAGGTTGCACGTTCCTTAAAGACAGGGGCTATGGGAGAACATTGGTTGATGCAGTACTGGATGAATGTTGGGGAAAGACCAATGGCATCAATCCACCAAACCCTGTCATAGTTGAGAAGTACAGTGGGAAAAATGGTGAGGAGTCAGAGGTCCTGTGCCACTTTTTGGTTCCAGTCCATGATAACTGCGCATCTTCAAGGATTAATACAGCTTACGTCTGCACAAAAAGTCGAGACTTACACGTCAGGAAATCTGATTTTTAAGCCCTCCTGTACAATATAATCATTATGAACTGCCCCAAGTGCGGAGGAGGAGCGTTCCTTGGAGAAGAGGAGCTTGTCAAGGTCATGGACAACATGCAGCCGATGAAGCTGCTCATCAAGCAGACCTTCGTGTGCAGGGCGTGCAGCGAGAAGTTCAGCAGGATCGTCTGGGACGATTTCGATGCCAGGAAGAGGACCGAGGAAGGCTCGGTAGGCGGTGTGGAGACCGTTTCTCTTACGGGCAACGACAGGCAGCCCGCCTCGGAGGACAGGGCCGCGGCCGGGATCCAGTTCCTTGACAGCGTTTGATCTTATTCTAAAATGAGAGGATGGTGAATGGCATAGTGACGATTTTCCACCAGAACCTATTTCAGCCTTACGCACTCGAGGTTCTTTGGGGCCATGGTTTCACACTTTAAAATCCTGTGGAGGTCCCTTGCCAGCTCCAAGCACTAGAAGCTGTCGCCGTGGTAGGAAATTATCCTCTCAAGCTTTCCCGGAAGGTTGTACACGTAGCTCACCAGCTGCTTCCTGTCCGAGTGGCCCGACAGGCCGTGGACCGTCGTCACCTCCAGATTGATGGGAACGGACCTGGTCTTCCCGCTCTCCCTCGAGAGCGGCACTTCCTTCCATCCCCTCTGGATCCTGCGCCCCATTGTGCCCTCGGCCTGGTATCCGACGAAAAGAAGGGTGTTCTTCTTGTCCGGCGCGAAGGCCTTTAGGTATTCCACCGCCGGACCCCCTATGAGCATGCCGGAGGTCGCTATGACGACGCCGGGCTCGGTCGAATCGAGGATCTTGTTCCTCTCCTTTGGGACGACCCTGTGGAATATCTCGGATATGAAAGGGTTCACCCCCCTGTGGAAGATGTCCCTTTGCATGTACTTCGATAGGTATTCGGGGTAAGCGGTGTGGATGGCCGTCGAATCCCATAGCATGCCCTCCATCCAGACCGGGTGGTCGAAGCCGTTTCCGGCTAGCACCGCCATGACTTCCTGCGCCCTGCCGACAGCAAAAGACGGGATTAGCACCTTGCCTCCCCTCTTCATCGTGCGGTCGATGATGGCCATCATGTCCTTCTCGGTGTCCACCCTGCCGGGCATTATATCATCCGAGCCGCCGTATGTTGATTCCATCAGCAGCGTCTCGACCCTCTGGAACCTGGTCGAAGCGGCCTCGAACAGCCTTGATGGACCGAACTTCATGTCCCCCGTGTAGAGGACGTTGTGCAGCCCGTCGCCGATGTGAAGATGAACGAGTGAAGATCCCAGAAGGTGTCCGGACGGCTCAAGAGT
>CAYRIP010000085.1:0-4330 GCA_964424395.1 uncultured archaeon
GCGCATGACGACCTCGACCTCACGGCAGTGCATCCTGACCTTGTCCGATTTGACGTATTCGTCGAACAGCTTGCGTGCTTCTTCGAAGTCCATCTAAATAGATTTCATTGTGGTTATTTAAAATTTTAACCGAACATGCGCGGATGCCGAACAGAAGAAACGCATAATGGATCAAGCTGGGACTTGTATGCTCACAGAATACTCGTTGTTGTCCCCGTTCGTTTCCTCGATCTTGTCGCTCGAGTCAACTATTATCTTCAGCGTATAGTTGCCCGCCTCTTCCAGCGGATACCCGCATATGCCGCAGGTCTTCGTCATCCCCGGCGTAAGATACGCGGCGCATCCGCTGCCCCCGGCCCTCTTCTCATCTGAAGGGTATGTTATCTCGCAAAGGTACTCGATAGCGCCGCTCGCAGTGCCCTCGCCGATATTCTTTATTATGCCCGATATATGGATGATGTCGTTTAGTGACGGGCTGCCGGGCTCATACGTGACATTCAGAACTGTGAGGTCCGGAAGCTCTTCCGGGTCTCCCTGGCTCGTCCCGACGCCGAATTCGGTCTCCGCGCTCTGCCAGTATGTGCCGTCGGTGCAGTTGACCTTGATGGTGTACATGTTCCCATATGTGACGCTCATCTCATGGGTATGTATCTCCCCGCCGGTCTCATACATCTCCGCCCAGTTGGTTCCCCCGCCGCCGCTTCCTGTCGATACGATCATCATATGGCTGCAGGTGGCCTCGGAATTCGTCGAGACCTCAAGCGTCGCGGTCTCGGAAGTCACTGTAGAACCGTGCAACGGCTGGTTTATCGTGACTACATCAAGGGCGGGAGCGGGTGTCTTGCATGCGCCCTCCTCGCAGCCGTGCGGGCATTCGTATAAGATGTCCTCTGGTTCAGTGCCCAGGCAGAAGTGCTCCAGGAGCTTCATGTCATCTATGCAATGGTCGGCCCACACCCCGCAGGGCGCAACGCAATTGAGGTCTAGATAGCCATATGTGTAGTAATCCTTGCCCTCGTCCGAGTCGATGCAGGATGCCTCCGTTGTCTTCACGCATGCGCCGTCTACGCATCCGTTCTCGCATTCGATTATCTCGTTGTCGGCACCGCCGTTTTTATCGCAGAACCACTCAAGGACATGCGTTCCGGTCTCTCCGCTTACGCCAGAAACATCGTCAGTCGGGGTGTAGCAGTAGTCCCACCCATCGGACCCTTCTCCTGAGCCGACAGGACCGACTACCTGTCCCTTCTCATAGATGTCATCCCCGCCGTCAGAATCAGTGCAGCCCTCGGTCGCCCAGACGCATGCCCCTTCCCTGCAGACGTGGCCATCCGGGCACTTGTACTCCATCGAATGAACGCCTGAGCCGCCGGGAGTTATGTCTGCGCCGCAGTAGCATTCCTTAAGGTACGCGTTGTCCTCGGAACAGCTGTCAGCGCACCTAGAGTCCCGGTGCTCGGATACGCCATAAGTCATGAAATCCTTTCCACCGTCGGTGTCGATGCATGCCTCGGAGGGGGTGATGCAGCTGCCGGGCCCGTCGCATGAAGCTATGCAGATCTCATCCTCCTCGCAGCCGTTTTTGCATATCTCCTCGCATCCTTCCGGGCACGAGCTGTAAGAGTAATCCTCGCACTCTACGCACCTGCCTTCAAGGCATCCGGAATAGCATGACTGCTTCTTCCCTTCCTTGTTTCCGCATGAGTCATACCAGTATACGTTTCCGTCACCGCCGCAAGACAGCCTGTGGTGCTCACGGCACTGCTGCCTGGGGATGCAGCATACGCCATTGTCAGGGCACCAGTATCCTTCCTTCTCATAGCCCTCCCTGCAATAGAGATCCGTCGGGTCGTCATGGCACAGGTATTCGGGATGCTCGCGGCAAACGCACCCTACGCTGATTATCCCGGAAGAGCAGACCTTTCCGGCACCGGTGATGTTGCTCTCGACGCATGTAACGGGCTCCACCTCCTTTACAAGCTCGCAGTACTTGACCTTCTCGCCACTTGAGCATTCGTAGTACTTTTCGCAAGAATCTGTTGATATCGGGACGATTGACTGTGTCGTCGGCCCGCTGCCGACGACGGCGCCGGTGTAGGGATCGGCAGATGATAACTGCTCGGTTGCCACACTTTCGTATACGCAGTAGCCGCCGGCTTCCTCGCATCCCTCGTGGCCAACGCACCTGCCGCCGTCGCACCCGTTTCCGCATTTGTCCTTCAGCTCCCCGCGGTTTCCGCACGAATCATACCAGTAGGCGTGACCGTCGAAGCACCTGACATGGTGATGCTCCCTGCATTCTGTCTCATTGAGCTCGGTTACGACGCCCTTCTTGATGGCGCACTCGATCATCTGGCTCTCCCAGTCCATCCACGCGGTAACGGAAAGCTCGCTGTCGGGGTCCTCTATCGTCAGCTTGTAATACTCCTTGGCCGTCATGTTCCTCTTCTGGCAATCCTCCATGATCTCTTCAAGGACGGCCTGTGCCTCGAGGGCTGTGTAATGCGTCATCCTGATCTGGGCATTGGGATGGTCCTCGAGGAACTCCTGGACCATGGGATTCAGCTTGGCGAACGATGTCGGGTCGATGGAAGTGCATCCGGACACGGCTAACGAAAGAAGAAGAGATATCACAGCCAACGGCGCGATCCTTTTCATATTTGATAATTGGCGCATTCATTATATAAAAGTCCCGTAAAATGCTCCGAATAGGATATTTTCATCACAGAAGATCTCACTTCTTTCCCTTGCGTTTCCTGCCTCTTGGAAATAAGACTCCCCTTTTTCTGGATCTTCTGGAACCGGTATAATGAGAATCAGCGGTTGCATTGCTTCTTACGTAGGTCGTTACGCCCGAAGCGGGGACCATGATAATGCTGATTCCGGGTGCTTGGGGTGGGGCACCGATTCCGCATTGTGCGGTTATACCCATTCTCGTAAGCATCTCCATATGCTCGCTTATTTTCCTGATATTTGCCATATTCTTCACGCTCGCGTACAGCTTCTCGATAGCCGTTGCAAGCTCGGGATGGTCATCAAACCCCCTCATCCTTTCATAGATGCTCTCGCCTGCGACTTGCTCATTCGGTTGGCTTGATTCCCGTCTCCATCTCGAATAGAAGCCGAGCGTGTACAGGCAATACGGAAGCACGACCTCCTTGTATATCTTTCCCAGCCTCACATCGTCCTCATTGAATCGCTCGTATATGCTCATGCCGGTCCCGCTTGCTTCTTCGCAGTCGACGCTGCATGGATAGAAAGACCTTGTGAACAGCGAAAACAGCCGCTTGATATCTATCCCTCTTGCTAGGCTCGCGGCGTTATCGTACGTCACACTCATCTCTCCTACCAGCTCGATAAGCTTCTCAGCACCTCTTTTAACAGCGAGGATTTCGGGAGGATTTTCGACCGGGATATTCCTGCCGAGGCCGAGCAGGTCCAGCTCTGCCAGCCTCACCGTGTCATCGAAGTAATTGCTGGAGAAATCGTCAGAGCAGCATCCTGGATAGGAAAGTATATCCCCATCCAGCTTGAGGCCCCTGGCGTAGCTCTCGCTAGGGCGCCCCCTTCTCATGCTTTCGAGAGCGGTCCTGAAAAGGTCATGCATATGCCTCAGACGATCCTTGATGTCCCGTGCGTTTCTATGATAGTATTTCTTTGTCTGAAGGGCCCTTCCGGTGTTGTCAGGTATTGCCCCTATGTCGACATCGATCCCGAAGGGGCCACACAGCTCCCTTGACCTTTTCAGATCCCAGTCATGATCCCTCTCGAGCGCCTCATCGATGCCGATGCCCGAATAAGTGTTGCATACGAGCGAAGTCGTGCTCCTTGCGCCGTAATGAACTGGAAGCAAGTTGTCGATCACGACCAGCGGTGCTGCGTCGTATTCGATGCACCTCTTCATCATGTCAAGCGTTTCGCCTCTCATTCTACGCAATTATGATGAAAGTTTTAAAAAATGGTATCTTCATCCCGGTTCCTAATAATCAAGAAATCATAGCGGCTTCCATGACGAGGAACGCCTGCCTAATTCTTCCTGCCCTTCCGGCCGCTCCTCTTCGGGAGAATCCTCTTAACGGACTTTCGGATGTTCATCTAACCTCTCTTTTCGCCATAATATTTCGCTATGACAATAAATGCCATGGGAGAGTTAAAAGCTAATCCATAAGTGTAATTTATAAATTTTTCGGTCCATCATATAGCATGTCGCAATCCGGGGTTTTCGCGGGGTACGCCAGCACCCTTGAGAGATCATACGCAGCATTGTGTGAAAGGGTCGAACCCTCTTTAGCAACTACCAGAACGGTTCTTTCGAAGATATACGGCCCCG
>CAYRIP010000086.1:0-4325 GCA_964424395.1 uncultured archaeon
CGTGACGGCGCTTGACGTCTGAATGAAGCTGTACAGCCGGCCGTCGCTGGTGAATATGAAAAGCCCCGTCGTCGTGCCGATCAGGACATGCTCCGAGCCTTCTCCTGTAAGGTCGGAGAGGACAATGCCTGGAGTTGTGATGGAACCGGATATCCCGACCTGGGCCATCGCCATGGATTCCGCCCCGCCGGCAACTGGGATGACAGAAATGAGAAATATCATGAAAGGGAGGCTCAGCGAAATCTTTCCCATCTTAATAATACGACCATTTCCCCTATAAACGGTTATCCTCCGGGTAAACGACCCCGAGGCGCTAGATGAACAGCGCGAACACGTAAAGGAAGGTGCTCCAGATGATATACAGGCCTATGATATACATGAAGAGGACTATGGATGCGATGGCTGTCTTTATCCCGTCCTTCGTCTTCATCTTGTTGAATATCCATGACAGCCAGAATGCGATGCTCATGCTGAGCGTTATAGTCCAGCCCGCGAGCGTGTATATGACGGTGACGAAGACGTCCTCTGTCAGAAACCATGCGAAGTTGAAAACGAGGTAGGCCGTAACCAGGTTCAGAACCCATGATAGTAGTATCGCCTCTATGTCTGGCTTATCCTGGGTCCTGTGAAGGTATTTTACGAACCAGTTGCCCATAGCATCCTGTTGGATTCGCAGCTAATTAATATTTTTTTAGGAGGCGCATGAGCCTTTCAGACCTTTTTGGGAGCAGCGCAAGGATAAGGCATGAGCCCGCGAGGTTCAGTATTATGTCCATGTATGAGAACGTGCGGGCGAACGCGAGGGGCTGGAGCGTCTCCATCGCAAGACCGTAACCTGTGGATGCCAGTATCGCGAGGGCGAATCCCCTGCCGATCCCCTCCCTGATGAAAAGCCTCAGGAACAGCGCCGACAGAATGAAATACGCCGGGACGTGGAGGATCGAGATGTCTGTGCCCGCGGGCGCCGGTACCGCAGCCATCAGCGAATAATGGAATATGACAGACAGCCAGGCGGCCAGCGGAAGCCATAAGACGGCCTTCCTTCTTGCATCTACCATATATGATATTGAACAGAAGGCAGATTTATTTCGATTGCCTTATTCGGCCTTGGGCTTCTCTTCCCCGGAGCCTCCGGCGGGTTCCTTTGCGCCGGCGTCCTGATCCTCTTTCTTCTCTTCAGGATTCTCCTGCGCAGGCTCCTGCTTTGGTTCCTCCGCGGGCTTCTCCTCAGGCTTCTTCGCGGCCTCTTCATTGCCTTCCTCGGCCTTCTCCTTCGGCTTTTCCTCTTTCTTGCTCGCAAAGATCTGGTCTAGCGGCTTGGATCCCTGCTTTATCACCTTGGAGTTGATCTGGACCACATCCTCGGATATGGTATTGCCCCGGATGGATTTCCTCTTCCTCACGCCCGGGGTTCCCGGATGGAAGCCTGGAGGGGATGATATGAGAATCTTCTTCCTCGCCGTGCCGTCCACGTCCTTTCGCATCGGGAATCCGTCCTTGTCGCTGCCGCCGGTGAGCTCAAGCTCGTAACCCTGGAGCCCGACGACCTCTCCTGAGAGCTTCTCGCCGATCTTTTTGCCTATCAGCCCTTCCTCGCCGACCTCCTTCTGATACGATTTCCTGGTCTTGGGGTCCGAAACGACTAGCTTGAATGCCATGTTATCACCTTATCCCCAGATAGCCGCCCATCCAGCGGAGGGCATGCCCATCTCCGGGTCGATATCTACATTTATTGCAGTGCAATGTTTAAAAAGATGATACCGCAGAGAGGACCTTCTTGGGAAACCCCTATATGAAGTCTATCTTAAGCACCCTCTGCACCATCTTGTGCGGCTTCATGAAGTAGAACTTGAACAGGCACCTCAGCTCGTCCCTCTTCTGGGGCTCCTTCTTGTCGATGTTGATGTGGAACTGGGCCCGCTCGCCCTTATCGAGCTCCTTTATGTCCATCCCGTATGCCGGATCCCTCCCAAGGAAGAAGTTGCTGTATATCAGGTAGTTCTTGTCGTCCAGCTTGTTGATCTTGAGCTCGATCTCGTCCGACACGTTGTCCGGCTCCGAGTTTATGCTGTCAAGGTCGCTGTTCTTGCTTGAGTTGCATGTGAAAGTGTACCTGATGTTTTCCATCTTCTCGTTGGCGGGTGCGGTTATATTGAGCTTGAACAGCCTGAAATCGTATTCCGCGGTGGCTGTGTGTATGAATACGAAGACGTCGTCGTCCATGTAGTCCGGTGTCCCGGAGTACTGGAATTCCGATATGTCTATGGTCTCGCAGTCCTCCGGGCAGATGTTGTTCACATCCTCGTTCTTCTCGCAGACGTCGTTGCCGCAGCACGGATAGATGGTGGTGTATTCGCATTCGAAATTGGTATCCCCGGAGCATGACTCGTTTGTGCAAGCATTCAGGTCATCGCACGATTCCGGGCATCCCGCCTCGTCCATGTCGCATACGTTGTTCTTGTTCTCATCGTAGCAGCAGACGTCCCCTATGATCTTCTTCGGGGCGCTGCATTTGATGGTCGTGTCAGGCTGATTCACGGGCTCCTCTTCCAGGATGCACCCGCTCACGAAAACGACCAATAACAGCATGCCTAGAAGGATAGCCAATTTTCCGTCCATAATGATATGTTTTGCAGTAGCTACAATATATAATTTAATTATTACCATGCATAATTATATCGATGATAAGGCATTTGCTGAACCTGGCGGTCATCTTCTTGAGCCTTGGGATGCTTCTATCCGGATTGCAGACGATCACCGGATATTACTCGGACCCCTCGGGATATGGGTTCCATCACATCCAGGGCGGCTACATGTACGTCTCGGTGGCTGTCACGATGCTATGCGGCATCACTATGATATTTTTCATAAAGAGGCTTGGCCGGATAATCGGGTAGGATCCGATGGTTCGCCGCTCACATGCTGCCGGGTGCATCAATCCCAAGCAATCTCAGGGCGTTATTGAGCGTGATCCGCACCGCATCCACCAGGGCGAGCCTCGCCGGCCTTGCGTCCTTGTCGGCCTTGAGAACGGGAACGGACTGGTAGAACTGGTTGAAGGCGTCGCAAAGCCCGTATGCGTAGGTCGCGATGTAATGCGGCCTCATGTCCCTCGCTGACCTCTCGACGATGTCAGGGAATTCCGAAACGATCCGGATCAGTGCGATCTCATGGGTGCCCTTCAGGCGGCTGGCATCGATCCTGCCGCTGCCTTTCGATCTGGACTTCCTAAGGATCGAGCAGCTCCTGGCGTGGGTGTACTGCAGATAGGGCGCGTTGTTGCCCTCGAAGCTCAGCGCCCTTTCCCAGTCGAACGTTATGGTCTTCTCCGGGGACACCTTGATCATGTCGTACTTGAGGGCGCCCATGGCAACGGTCCTTGAGACATCCTCCAGGACCTTCTTGCCTAGCTTTGGGTTCTTCTTTCGGGTGATGCTTTTTGCCGTTTCGATAAGCTTCTGCCTGAGCTCCTCGTACAGGATCACCTTCCCCTCCCTGGACTTCATCTTCCCCGACTGCAGGTTGACGAGTCCGTATGAGAGATGTTGCTCGAGCTTTGCCAGCCTCGGGTTCGTTATCTGAAGGCTCTTGATAAGCTGCCTGAAGTGCAGGTCCTGCTCCGATCCCACGACGTGGATAATCTTATCGGGTTTATACTCCCTTGCCTGCGTCTCGGCGAGGATGAAATCCTTTATCGAGTACAGTGGCGTGCCGTCCTGCGTGAGCAGCACGTATATGCCAAGCTTGTGCTTCGTGAGGTCCATGACTATGGCTCCGTCGCTGAGCTTTGCGATGCCCTTCTCACGCAGGCTCTTAGCCAGCTTGATCCCCGGGCCCTCGACCTCGCTCTCGAAGTAAAGCCGGTCGAACCTCGCGCCGAAATCCTTGTATATCCCTTCGAAGTACTCAAGGCTCCATCCCCTTGTCTTCTTCCAGAGCCTGACAATACCCGGCTTGCCCGCATAGAGGTCCTTGTTTATCTGCCTCATGCTGCTCTCTACCGATGGGCTGCTGGCCCGAAGGCTTGCCTTCGCATACATGTCTCCCAGCCACTTACCCCTGTCTTTCTTGGGTTCGCGCGCCTTGAGATTCATAACTCCCCACAGGCATCTCGCCACGTGGGGCCCTATGTCGCCCTGATAGTTCGCACGGATCACCTTGTGGCCGACGAACTCCAGCACCCGTGAAAGCGATTCGCCGAGGGTTATGTTCCTTACATGGCCTATATGGAAAGCCTTGTGGGTGTTTGGATGGGCGTACTCTACCATGACCTTGGTCTTCTTCTTCGCTGAGGAGCCGTACCTGTCTTTTAGCTTCAGCGCGCT
>CAYRIP010000087.1:0-4305 GCA_964424395.1 uncultured archaeon
ATCCAGGTCCGAGTCATACGCGACTCCGCAGTCGACCGAGAATCCGATCTCGGGGCTTGGCGTGTTGAAGTTCGTTATCTTGCTGTCGGACAGCTTGCTGTTCGGGATGGTGACTATGTTGTTCATATATGTCCTTATCTTCGTGCTGCGCCAGCCAATGTCGATAACGGTGCCCCTGTCCCCCTCATCGAGCTCGACGAAATCCCCTATCCTAAGCGGCCTGTCTAGCACCATCTGCATCCCCGAGAAGAAGTTTGAGAGCGTGGGCTGCAGGGCAAGGGCCACAGCAAGGCCCCCGATCCCCATAGTTGCGATCAGTGTCTCCACGCGGATACCAAGCTGATTCATCATTATTATGATTACTATCCCGAATATGATTCCGTAGGCGGCCCTCTTTATGATGGGCAGGAACTGGTCGTCCACGGTGGTCTTTGTCTTGTGGGCGACCTCGACGGCGTACCATTCTATGACCATCCCTACTATCTTGGCGGCGAAATAGGCGAAGTAAAAGGAGAACAAAACCGTGAAGACCGTGCTTATGTCATTGGCGAAAGGAATAAGGGCCGTCAGCGATTTCAACGCCAGGAACACACCGAAGAGGAAGATGCCGAGGTTTATGGGCCTGTTCAGCGCGTCGAGAATGTCCCCGAAGAGGTTCGTCCCGTCCTTCGTAAAGGTCTTCCGCTTCAGCCTTCCTATGATAATGCCTGCGATCTTCATTGCGATGAGCGTGCTTATGAGTATCATGACAGCGTAGAGATGGCCGGAGTAGGGGCCCAGAAAATCGCCGATAGCCTCAAGCGTTATTTCCATTAGTTAAGAATGCGTCCCTGGCTTAAAAATGATGCGGTACTCGGTGAAAAAACGCTTGCATAGGGTTTGCTACTTCTGGAATATCCCGACCCTCTGCGTCATGTCGACGTGGGTGATGAACAGGGACCTGCAGCAGAATCTCTCTATGCCGAGCGAGTCAAGGACCTTCCTTGGGTCCTCCCCCTTCCCGGTCCTCTTCTTGTATTCTTCCCAGAACTGGCCTACGGGCTTTCCGCAGGTCATGCACCTTACTGGTATTATCATATCATATCACCGACGACGGGCTTAATTTCTATATATACCGCGGGAACCTTTAAATTGTTTACACCGATTCCACGCCGATTTGGACGTAAAAACCGTAACCTTAAAAAATTTTCCCATTTAATAACTATATGGCACGATTTATTGGCGATCATATTGGGACTACTTGGGATGATGCGCTTGTCCTTCCCGGGGCACCAGTCGACGAGATGGAATTCACCCCTGAAGACGTCGATCTTTCTACAGACCTCGCAGGCGTAAAGCTCGAATTGCCATACATTGCTGCAGCGATGCGTTCGGTGACTGGAAAAGACCTTGCTCTTGCAGCCGGAAAGCTGGGCATGATGGCTGTTGCCCCAAGGGGGCTTAGTATCGATAGGGAAGTGGAGATAGTAAAGCATGTCAAGGCAAATGAGGTCAAGCCCGGTGAGATCGAATCTGAATACGAGCCCACAACCGCCCTCAACAAAGAGAATCTTGGAAGCGTTATAGAGAAGGCCAGAAGGACAGGACATGATAACATCCCGATATTGGGTAGGAAGTCAGAATTTGTAGGCATGTTCAAGTACAAGCCTTCCGAGCATGACAATATGGATTTAAGCATGCCGATAACGAGATTGATGCGGCCATACAAGAAGGACATAGGGAAGAAATCGATTAGCGCTTGCAGCACTAGAATGGGTGATAAGCGCATTAAGAGGTATCTGACGGATGAGGACCTCAGGTTAGTGCCCGTGGTGGATAACTACGGAAGGCTTGACAGGCTGGTCTTCCTTCAGAAAACTGAGGGCTACAAGGTTGGGGCTGCGATTGACACTCACAGGGGTTGGAGGAAGAATGTGGAGAAACTGGTCGAAGCCGGGGCTGATATGATATTCATCGACACATCCGACGCCCATAAGCCATTCTCAAGAAAGCTGATAGAAAGCTATGGAATAATGATCAAGAAGTATAAGGCCATGGACCGTGATATGCCTCCGATATGCGGAGGAAACGTTGTCACTACCGAGGCATTCGATTATCTTGTCAAGGCAGGCGCTGATGTAATAAAGCTTGGGATGGGCCCGGGTTCCATTTGCAGCACGAACCATGTGCTCGGGGTAGGCGCCCCGCCGCTGTGGTCACTCATAGAAGTCGCAAGAAGACGCGATGAGTATGCTAAAGATGCGAAAGGCAGATACGTTCCTCTTATCGCCGACGGGGGGATCGAGGGCACGGGCAACCTGGCAGTCGCAACTCCCTATGCCAATGCTGTAATGGGAGGCAACTTATTCGGATGCTTCCTGGAATCGGAAGGTGACAGGATGCATAGGAACGGAAGCTTCTTTAAGAGAGGCATGATATCTGAGGAGGACATCGTCGCAATCAGGATTTATGGAGAAGGATCGAAGGAGGCAATGGAGACATCTGGTGACCTTAACAGGTATACAGTCCCGATTGGTTCTGGGGGCGTAGCGACTTTCCAGGGTGTCAGCGGATTGACTAAATACAAGGGAAGATTCAAGCCAGGCGTCGAGGGGTATTCAAGAGCTCACAAGGAAGCTGTTTATCACGCTGGGTGTAACAACCTGGCAAGTTACCGTGAAAATGCCGTTCTAATAAGATTGTCCGAAAGGGCAAAAAGCGTGTCAGTGCCACATGGGATCGATGTTTTAAGGAACTGAATGGAGAATCACTTCTTTATCGTATCGACTGACGGGCTCTCCACGTCCTCCAGCATAGCCCTACAGAACACGCAGTATGTCGCCTCGTGGTTAACGTTGCCCTGCCTGTCCAGCTTGATCCTGAACCTGGAGCCGCACACCGTGCAATTGCACTTTATCTCGTCTTTTCCCGCCAACATGTTATTACCTCAGAATTATGCTCCAATAAAAGATGGTCGAACGTATTTATATCCTTAATGGTCGGGTGTTGATGGAATGGGGGGATTTTCGCAAGAAATCCATTGGACGCTCCCTAATTCCGGGTCCGTCATTTCGCTTTCTTCAGCTCTTTTTTCAGGGTATCGATTACCGTCTTGCCGTCAATCCTTCCCCGCACCTCGGCCATGACAAGGCCCATCAGGACCTTCTCCCTCCTGGGGTGGCTGAGGAGCTCCTTCTTCCCGCTGATGATCTTTCTTATTATCTTCTCCAGGTCCATCCCCGTAACGCTGCCGCCGCCCATCTTGCCGACGACTTCGGTTGTGCTCTTCCCCCGGCTCTTGGCGATCCTTCTGAGGACATCGGGGATGGCCTCCTTGGCTATCCCCTTCTCCTTGATCATCCCGAACAGGTCGTCCAGGTTCTTCTCCGTTATCCCGCTGGTGTCGATGCCCTCCCTTCCGATCTCCTTCATGGTCGACAGAAGCGTGGAAGACACAAGCCTTGGGTCGTATCTGACCGCCAGCCTCTCAAACATCGCGTCAACGCCAGAATGGACCATCTGCCTTGAGAGCTCCTCTGAGATGGAGTACGCCCTGGCTATCCGTGATGTCTTCTTATCCCATGTCTCGGGAAGGCTCCTGTTCACCTTCTTAATCATCTCCGGCCCTATCTGTATGGGCTCCACGTCCGTCTCCGGATACATCCTCGCAGCACCTGGAAGCGGCCTCAAGAACTCTGTATCGCCGTTCTGCAGGGCTCTCCTGACCTCCCTTGGGACCCCGAGCAAGAGCTGGTTGACCCTCTCCTCGAGCGCCATGGCCGTCTTCTGGGCAAGCGGCTTATCCGCGGCCATGATTATAAGCGTATCTCCCTTCTTTACGCCAAGCTTCTTTCTCAGGTACTCGAATTCGCTTTCTAGCCTGTATTTCTGGAGGTTCTCGTCGGAATGGATTATACCTGGTATCCCAGCCCTGACCTTGACGTAGTTGGCGATCTCGTTTCCGAGGGTTCTCGTATCCGTGAGCTTCCTGGCCAGGAAACCCGCGAATCCGGGTATGACGATGGCGAATGCCCGCTTCCCATTCATTATCCTGCTGTCGCTTCTCTTGAAAGCTCCCGAGACGTCCTTTACTGCCGCCTTTACGCCCTTGAAGCCGCTCTTTTTAAGCTCGTCCCTGACCCTGGCGAGCTCCAGCTGCCTCAGCGCCTCATTCTCGACAAGACTTGGGACCATCTTCAGCTCCTGCGCACCCTTGATCTCGATCCTTGCGCCTTCCCTCACCGAGATGTTGATGTCCTGGCGTATAGTCCCTATCCCCCTCTTGACCTTTCCAGTTGACCTAAGGATCATCCCGAGCTTGCTGGA
>CAYRIP010000088.1:0-4214 GCA_964424395.1 uncultured archaeon
ATATCGGGCAAATACGATGCCGGTAAGCAGGAGATGTGGTTCAATAAGAACATCACCCCCCACGTCGACGGAAAGAACGTCGTCTTCAGTCCGCTTGTTCCCTTCAAGGAGAAGATAGATCTCTACCAGCACGCGAAATGCGTCCTTTTCCCCATAAGATGGGAAGAGCCGTTCGGTCTGGTCATGATAGAGTCCATGTCCTGCGGCACCCCCGTGGTCGCCTTTGGCAAGGGCTCCGTCCCTGAGGTCATAAAGCACGGGGAAACGGGATTCATCGCGGACAACTACAGGGAGTTCGTCAGCTACGCGAAGAGGGTCGACGAGATAGACCCGCGCGCGTGCAGGCGATGGGTCGAGCGGAAGTTCAGCATAAAGGTAATGACCGACGGCTATGAGCGCATCTACAGGAATGTGGTCAAATCACGCCGGTAGAGAGCGAACGCATGCCTATTTCAGGGCCTTCCTGTATACCTTCTCCGTTTCCCTTCCGCCCGCCTTCACCGAGAAATGCTCTATCACCCTTTCCCTGCCCATTTTCCCCCGCTTCCTCAGCCACCCATCGTCGAATATCCTGTTCCGGACGGCATCGGCGATTTGGGCACCTGATTTTGGCTCCACCACATCCCCGACGTCCTTCGTGACTATCTCAGGTATGCCTCCCATGTTGGTCGCGATGACCGGCGTCCTGCTGGAGAGCGCCTCGACCGATACCAGGCCGAAAGGCTCCTCCCAGATGGAGGGCGTGACGAACAGGTCGGCCGTCCCGTAGAGCTTGATTAGGTCCTTTCTTAGAACCCATCCAAGTATCCTTGTGTTCTTCAGCTTGTGCTTCTTGATCATCATTTCCAGCTCCTTCTGGTAGGGACCCTGTCCCGTGATCAGCGTGACGATGTCATCGCTTTCCTTCTCATATATCCTCGCCGCGTCAATAAGGTGCTGGAACCCCTTCTCCTCGCTGAAGTAGCCTGATGAGAACACGATCCTCTTTCCCTTGCATCCGTACTTCCTCTTGACGGCATTCTTCACCCTGTCGGTAACGGGCTTGAACACCTCGGTGTCCACCCCGGGATAGATAACCTTGATCTTGTTCTTCTGGATGCAAAAGTCCCTGACGAGCCCGGACTTGGTGAACTTGCTGTTGGAGATGACCTTCTCAGATTCCTCAAGCCCCATCCTTGCTATCTCGAAGTTCCTCTTGCTCTCAAGGGAAGAGAGCATGCCGGTTCCGTGCGCCGTGACGACATATGGGACCCCGTTTATCTTCTTGGCGATATACGCCGAGAACGGGGTGATGCTCGCGTGGTTCGCGTGGACGATGTCGATGTGAAACCTCTCGTTGAACTTCACCTCCCACTCGGCGAACCTCCTTATGAGGCTGAATAGCTGGGAATCCGGGACCGATGATATCTTCACATTCCTCTTTACGTCAGCCCTCCCCTGGTATACGGGGATCTGGAACGGGAAATGCACGTACCTGACGTAGACTCCCCGAAGTATGCTGAGCTTTGACCTCATGCCCTCCACAAGGTATATCTGGTGCCTCTTCCCCTTGAAGTAGGCAAGCAGTGACTGCATGTACCTGCCGCTCCCCCTTCCAGAAAGCCTGTGCAGATAGAGATAGCAGATCTTCATGATGCCCACCGGATTTGGGGGTTTGATAAAAATTAAACTGTATCAAGTATTTATAAAGGAGCGTTAACTAACAAGAAATTTGTTCAAATGGCCAGTTCATTATTGATGAAAGAGCAATGCTGCGGTCCATTCACATCTTCGGTATCCCTATGCCGGCCACCAACACCTGGCCACAGCTGCTTTTCGACATGCCTTTCTTTTTGTCGTGGAATGTTATGGTGATATCCGGCTTTGCGGCGGTGCCAAGGCTCTCTCCGGTGTCCGCATCGATCCCCGAGGGGCAGTCCAGGGATATCTTGTGTCCCGTCATGCCGTTGAAAAGCCTTATGACCTTCGCGTAATCCTCGCTCACCTCCCCCCTTATACCGGTCCCAAGCATCGCGTCTATGACGATATCAGCGCGCGTCCCGGGAGTTATCTCCCTGCAGAATACGATATCATGCCTTCTCCCCCCAAGGTTCTTCAGAATGCCGAAGTTACGCTTCGCAAGCGGCTTCAGATGCACCTCGTCCCTCATCAGGTAAACGCTCACCTTTGCTCCGAGGATCAACGCGTGCCTCGCGAAGACGAGCCCGTCGCCGCCGTTGTTACCGGTCCCGCAGAGTACCAGGACCCTCTTCCCTGCAAGCCCGAGCATTTCGTTTGCGATGCCCGCGGCGTTGGCGCCGGCGTTCTCCATGAGTATGGAATCGTCGATCCCCATCTGCCTTGCACTCTTCTCGATACCTATCATGGATTCGACAGAAATCATAGGCGATCACCTGGAATCTTCTAAGCCTTAACGCCGGCCTTCCTGAGCCCGTCAACGAGCTGGTTCAAAGCCTTCTTGACTTCATCCTCGCTGTGGGCTCCAGTGCATAGTATCTTGCCGTCTGGGAAAAGCATCATGGTTACGGAAGGGTCCGATGCGGTGAATATGAGGCCTGGGAACTTGACAGGGTCGTATTCTGCGCTGTCCAAAGAGAAGGCGACGTCCGAAAGGCTGAACTCGGCGCCCAGCCTGCTGCTTGCAACCATGTTCTCGATCTCAACTGGATAATCTTTTGGCACGTTTATGCCGACATCCTTGACCTTAACCACGGCTTTGGCAATGACCTCCTTTGCGTGGTCAAGGCTCTTGGTGCCCGTGCAGACTATCTTTCCGGACGAGAAAATCAGAGATGCAACCCCCTTCTCCCCAGACCTGACGACGATGCCGGAGAATGGCTCGGGCTCGTAATCAGAGTTGCCGGTCTCAACGACCAGCTTCTCCAGGGGTATGTCGATTCCCAGCATGGCCACGGCGACAATGTTCTCAATCCTTATGGGAAGATCGACCATATAGACCAGCTTTTATATTTTTAGCGACAGTGAATATATAATATAGGGTAATTAATCGGGATTTAAAAGATAGTTGAGAGATGGCTATGGTCAAGAAGAAGCTTTACATCTACTCGAATACAATCGCGCTCGTGATCGGGATCGTGTTCTGCGCGATCGCGTACGGGCCGATGGGAATCCTTATCGCGATCGTCACACAGATAATCCTCGGGATACTCCTCCTCCTTGGTTTCATACCCGTGGTGGGGGTCGTCCTGTACGCATATCTATCATGGTTCTTCGTCCTTCCGTGGGTTTCGGCAGTCTTCGGCGTGGAATGGTCATGGCCACTTACGGCCCTTTTCGTCTTCAACCTGATCGTGTCGATCGGTTGCACGCTGCAGGCGATAATCAGGATCTTCACGGTCTACTGGAGATTCTGAAGGATTCGCGCCGATGGGACTCCTTTTTGATTATTAAGATGGGCGCTAATAATTCTATTTATGCATGAAAAAGACGGGCGCATTACCGGCCCTCAGGTCGTGTGCAGCGCCTTCATAGGGAAGGACGGCAGGTTCCTGATATTCCTCTGTCCCAGATTCAAGGTCTGGAGGGTGCCCGGCGGCAGGGCCGAATTCGATGAGACCCTCGAAGAGACGCTCGCGAGGGAGATGATGGAAGAGGCCGGGATAGAGGTCAGCGATCCGAAGTTCCTCGGCTACGGGCAGGACCATCAATATCACGTGCGCGACCAGAGGGAAACGAGCAGATTGCTGATGTTCTTCCACGTCAAGGCCGATACGGAACCGAAGATAGATCCCGATGAGGCGGAACAGTCCAAGTGGGTCACCCTGGACGAGATCAAGAGGCTTGATGAGAAGGAAGGCGCGCTGACCGACTTCTTCAAAAGAAATCCGGGCATAGAACTATAGGAAGCTGCCGGGGCAATATCTACCTTCTGCCGCCTTTCCTCTTGGTCGTGGCCGCCCTCTTCCGGGACGGCCTTGCGGCGGGACGGTCCATGTGGACATCCATCTGCGGGAAGGCTATCTCGATCCCTTCCCTGTCGAACCTCTTCTTCAGGGCCTTGATGAACTCATGGGTCGCGATGTAGCTGTCGCTCAGCTTCTTCGTCCTGAGGATGACCTTGAAGTTTATGCTGGAGCTGCCGAACTCCTTGAACCTGAAGAGGGGCTTGAACCCCTTTATGCCGCTGCACCTCTCCATGATATCACCGGCGACCTCGGTTGTGACCTTCTCTACCTTATCCAGGTCCGAGTCAT
>CAYRIP010000089.1:0-4167 GCA_964424395.1 uncultured archaeon
TCGATGCTTATCAATAGGAGGCCCAGCAATGCCACGAACGTGGCGTATCCCCAGTAAGCCTTGACGACCTGTGTGATCCTGAGTCTCGCTATCCCCGCCCTCATGAAGATGGAACCTATGAATATCACCGCGAACAGCTTGACCAGAAAGAAAGATGCGTCGGCCAGGATGCCGACGATGCCCGAAAAGCCGAAGGAGGCGGAAATCCCCCACGGGATGAAAAGCGCTATAATAATGGAACCAAGGACCACGGCCTTGACTGCGTCCGCGATGTAGAACATCGCCAGATTCCTTCCAGAATACTCCACCAGGACCCCTCCCGCGATCTCAGTCTCCGCTTCGCCCACATCGAAGGGCGCTACACCAAGCTCCCCCGGCATCACCGCGAGCATCGTGATGAAGAGAAGCGCAATCCCAAGGAATCCGATAGGGCCGACAAGGCTCCATGCAGGGTTTGCGGCTATGACCCCAAGCGAGAACACCGCCATACCCGGATTGGCGACGGAGATCAGCCAGCCAATGCCCACCGAAGCGATCGCCAGCGGGAACTCGTAGCTCATCATCGTCACCATCTCCCGCTGCGCTCCCACGGTCGCGTATGTCGAACCTGAGGAGAAACCGCCGAGAACGAGCGCCAGAGCGGGGATTATGAGCAGGTAGACGACAAGGATCAGGTCACCGTAACCTTCCATGACCGGGGACATCCCCCCGAACGGAAGATACAGGAGTATCGATACCGTCACGGACAATGCTATCACCGGTACGGAATTGAAGATCCATCCTACCGCGTTCCTTGGAACTATGCTCATCTTTATGAGGAGCTTTTTCACATCCCTCACGGGCTGAGTTAACGGGGGGCCCACCCTGGACTGCATCCTGGCCACAATTATCCTGTCAATGCCCTTGTAAAGCAGCCCCAGGATGATACCCGCGGCCGCGATCAATGGTACGAGAGCGATCTTCGCAAGAAGCATATCCATCATATTCCCATCCTCCTTCTCAGATCCCTGGTCCTTTTCACTGAAAGGTCATGCAGCATGTCCTGGCCCAGCACCTTCCTTTTTCCCGGCCCCGTCACTACGGCCCTGTTAGTGCATGACATGCACGGGTCTATGGACGCAGCTACCACCGGTATGTCCGCTATCTGGGCCCCTAGCATCATCGGTATCCATGAGAGCAGGTTGTTGTATGTAGGGGCCCTTACCTTCCAGCAATAGGGCGATTCCTCCCCAACGAGCTTGACATAATGGAAGACCTCCCCGCGCGGGGCCTCATGCCTGCCTATTCCTTCGCCCTCGACGCCCTTGAGCTCAGCGAGAAGCGCTGTTACCTTGTCGGCGTAGGCTATCCTGCCATCGGGCATGCCCTTCACGCACTTGCTGATAATTTCGGCGGACTGGTCGATCTCCCTTAACCTGACCGCAATCCTGTCATACACATCGCCCCTTGTCTCCCCTATAATGTGGTCGGGCGTGATGGCCTCTACGCCGATATCCGGATACGCTCCGTAAGGCTCGTCCTGCCTTACGTCCTTCCTCACGCCCGAAGCCCTTGCGGTTGGCCCGACAGCGCACAGCGCCAGGCAGTCCTGCCTCGTCAGGATTCCCGTATCCCTCGTCCTTGACTTCATTATGCGGTCCGAAAGGAATATCTTCTCCAGCTTACGGCTGCAATTGCTGTAGTAATCGGCAGCCTCCAACACCATCCTCATCTGATTGTCATTGATGTCCCTGCGGACTCCGCCTATCATCATGATGGACTTCATTATCCTGTTACCCGTCAGGTTCTCTATCGTATCAAGGACCTTCTCCCTCGCCTTGAATGCGTAATGCATGACGGAATCGAAGCCCATCTCATGGGCCGCAACTGCCGCCCACAGTATATGGGAGTGTATCCTCTCAAGCTCACCCGCGATCGTCCTTATGTAGCGTGCCCTCGGCGGGACCTCTATACCGGCCATGCCCTCGACCGCCATGCAGAACGCATACGTGTGGCTTATGTTGCAGATTCCGCATATCCTCTCGGACAGGTACAATATCTGGACGGGATTCCTCCTTGTTCCCATCCACTCTATCCCCCTGTGCACCTGGCTGAGCTCGAAATCGACATGCTCCACCCTCTCACCCTTGATCCTGAAGTTGAACCTCACGGGCTCCTTTAGCGCCGGATGCACGGGCCCCACGCATATGGAGTAGGTGTCCCCGGATTCCTTCCCTGCTATCCTGCCGATCTTTCTCATCCATTGCCTCCCTTATGAAGGTTCCTCACCAGCTTCTGAGGACCCGTCTCATCCCTTCTCCACGGGAACACGCCTCTGGGGAAGCCGGCGTGCAGGAACACCCTTCTTGAGTCAGGAATCCCCTTTATGCTAACGCCGAGCATCTCCTGCATCTCCCGCTCGGATATGAGAGCACCGGGAATGAGGTCCGTTATGGTCGGGAGCACCGGATCGTCCTTGCTCACCCGCACCTTCATGCTTATCAGGATCTCTCCCATGTCGCTTGCGTAGTTGATCGAGAAGTGATATATCATCTCCAGATGCTTTCCAATGTCATAACCTGATATGACAGAGAAGTGAGGATGCTCCGCTATCTTGCACAGGTGCCTTACGGCATTCTTGAGCTGATTCTTGTCGACCGTGAACCATACCCTCCTGACATGCCTGGTCTGCCTTAGCCTGTGCTCTATCACATCTGTCCTGGCTGCCGTCACCTTGCCACCGAACCGTTTCTTGAACGATCCCAGGACATCTTTCGCGTTCATCCCTTAGCACCCCCTTCCTCGATGCGCTTCCAAGCCTTCAAAACTCCGTATATTATCGCCTCCGGCCTCGGCGGGCATCCCGGCACGTAGACATCCACTGGTATAAGCCTGTCAGCCGTTCCGGCAAGGTTGTAGGATTCGTAGAACACGTCCCCTGTGTTCCCGCAGTTCCCGACGACCATCACGACCTTCGGGTCAGGGGTCTGCGCGTAGACCATCTTAAGCTTGTCCTCCATGTCCTTCGTCACCGGACCCGTTAACAGGAGCACGTCCGCGTGCCTTGGCGAACCAACGAGCTTGATGCCGAACCTCTCGACGTCATACCTCGGGGTGAGCGCTGCCAGTATCTCGATGTCGCAACCGTTGCAGGATCCCGTGTTCAGGTGGAACACCCAAAGCGACCTGTTCAGGTCATTCGGATTCATGGCATGCCTCCGAGCATCAAAGCTATCATCATCAACACCGCGAGCAGGACGAACGCGAATGCGTAATCGTTCACTATCCCCGTATGCACCCTTATGAGCATCCTGAACTGCCTTGACAACCTAGTCGTGAAACCCCAGTATAGATTTGATGAATGTATGCTCTCACCGTCTGTTTTGTTTCCAGAGAAGAACGGCAGGGTCTGGTCGGTCCCATGCTTGAACCTCTTGTCACCCCTAGACCTAATGAGAAGGGCTATGGCCAGGACCATAAGGAAAGAAGCCAGCCAGACCAGCGGGCTCCAGTATCCCGATTGAGTGAACAGAACCAGGTTCATATCACACCCCCGATGTATTGTCCCTGATTCAGGAGCGCCTCTGTCGCTGGCACTACCAGGTACTCAAGGATGAGGCCAGGGAAGAGCCCTATGATAAGCATGATGGCTGCCAGTACCGTCATGCATATCATCATACTCATCGGGACTTTCCTCACATATCCTTTGTATGGAACGCCCAAGAATACGGAGGCGAATATCTTTATGAAGATCGCGAGCATCATAATAGACCCCAGTATTCCTATCACCGAAAGCAGCGGATTGAGCATGAACACGGACTCGTATATTATCAACTTGCTCGCGAAGCCGTTAAGCGGCGGCATACCTGATATGGCCAGTACCCCCACTAGGAAGAGCGCCGCAATCGCCCCTGACCTGTGCGCCAGGCCGCTGATATCATTCAGGTCGTCCTTCTTGGTGGCATGCATAACAGCGCCAATCACCAGTAGCAAAAGCCCCATGTCCAGCGCGTCGTTGATCATGTGGAATATCCCCCCATTGATTGCCGCAATGCCAAAGCCCGTTGAGTCAGGCATGGCAACGAGCCCCGTTCCGACCCCAAGCATGACATAGCCTATCTCGGCTACCGCGGCATATCCGATCAGCCTCCTCAAGTTTCTCTGAGGAAGCGCCATCATCACCCCTAT
>CAYRIP010000090.1:0-4003 GCA_964424395.1 uncultured archaeon
ACCTGATCGCATGAGACAATATGATAAGCATCCGAGTCCTCAGGCTCCCCGGCGCCAGCGCATATGTAATCCTCATATATGTCGAGAGCGATGTTATTTCCCGGGTCCCCTATCATGTATGCATGGACTATGTATTCATCGCCCTTCTGCATGACGACCGCCGTCTTGCTCTCGACGGGGTTGTACGAGCTTGCCACGGTCGAATATATGTCCTGCATCCTGCCGCCCTCGCCCGTCCCAAGGGTCCAGGCGACATCCCTTTCGAGGCCCTCGACCTCGACAAGGTCGCTCCCGGTGTCAAGGCCCTCAAGCCCCTTCACAACCTGCCTTTCAAGGTCCTCCTGGACGATGTTTCCCCTTACGTCACCAAGCTTGTCCTCAAGCCTCGACTTTGCGAGATTGGCAGAGACCAGGGACCTGATATCCTCTTTTGAGGTGACCATGGTATAGTCCACAACAACAAGGGGGGCGAGGATCTCCATGAACATGATAAGTGAGAGTATGACGAAGACTATCGCTCCGCCCATGAGCTCCAAGTCCACGTCCAGCTGCCCCTTCTTCAGCATCTGATCACCTTTGATTGCTCCGTGCCGCTCTCCTTCACCACGCAGATGTCGCTGGGCGAGAAGAGGTTTACATCCATGTCAGCACCCTCGGGATAGGTGTATATCCTGCTGGCGCTGACCTCGTTTTTATCCGCGACCAGTCGGTATGTGACGATCACGTACCAGCCGTCCTCGTCCATCCCCCGGTCCTTGTCCTTTTCGTTGTACGATATCTCCAGTTTATTGATGCTGCCCTCCTCCACGGGTATCTTGACAGATCCTTTATCGACAGAGGCCAGCGTATCGATGTACAGGGCGACGGTGTCGTCGAGGACGATGAAGTTCTTTCTCATGAAGGGATTGACGACGTACATCGCGGCTATCACGTACATGGCCGTGATGATGATGGCGAAGGTTGCCGCCAACATGTCCCTGCTTCCTTCCATAAAATCACGCTATAGGCACTATCCTGCAAGTGTTCGGAGTAAGCTGCTCTATCGTTATCTCATGCCTGCTGGAGCCTTCCGTCGGGGGCTTGCAGACCCACGATTCGCCCGTCTCAATGCAATCCTGCCCCGGTATATTGATGTCGATCAGCTGGCACTTGAACGACAGGACGACCGGCTTTCCGTCAAACAGCCATTTGTACTGCCCGGATGAGATGAAATCGCTCACCTTCTTGCCCGATCCGCCGAGACCCGACCTTTCTGTAGGAAGGGCGATGACGAAGGTCTTGGTCAGCGACGGCTGGATGTTGCAGTCCCTGAGGCACTTTCTCCGCTGGTCGTTTTCGACGTCGTGGGTCATGTATTCCTCGCAGGTGTCCTGGCAGACATCGCTGCTTGATGTGAACACCACCTTCCTCATGCAGGCCTGGTCAAGGATAAGAGTGGTTGTCAGCTCCCTTGAGATGCTCTCCTGGATGGGCTTTAACTTGTCCATTGCCTCCTCCCAGCACGGATTCGTAAGAATAAGAGAAAGCCGCCAGTGGAGGACCACTAGAAGAACCACGATTATCGCGAGAATGAATATGGCTTTTACTGGTATGGGCAATATGCCCGATCCTTTCATCATAATTATTATTAATGCAAGATTCTTAAATGTGGACTAAAAGGGGCCTGCTATCGTTGGTTCAATAAAGAAATATCAGCACGATCGTGGCGATGATCGCCATTACCGCTATAACGACTAGAAGCTCTACCATCGCGAACGCCGATTCGGAGAACGCGCCCTTAAGACTTCCCATATTGATTATAATGTGACTCGAAATGTTATAAAGAAGCCGGTCGGAAAGGGCGTCGCTGCGCATTCATCAGACATTTATTAAAAGATCAGGCGAACAGCGTCGGGAATTCGACCTGGTTGATGTTAGCAAATACCCAGAATAGTATCATCGCTCCTACTATCATTGTCAATACCAGCCAGAGATATGAATTGACACCTGGAAACGACCCTCTCATAATAATAGAATTGAGAAGTGTATTAAAAAAGCTAATAAGCAAACAAGGTTTCCATGGCGGTGATGTGGATGTATCTTAGGTGCAAGTGCATTTACCGATGTCTTCACCCATGGCTTCCGTCATGATGCCATCACATGTCTTCTCCCCGCTCTGGGTATCGACCTTAAGGTCCTTCCAATCGATACTCGGGTCTCCGACATGCCCCCTACACCAGGATGCGCATTCGTCGTAGCATAGGTTCTCCGAGACGGTCTTCTCCGCCCACGGATTGAGAAAGCCGATAATCGAAGCCATCTGGCCGCTGAAGACAGTCATGATCACCAAGGCAACCACGAGCAACACTATCGCTATTATTACTATTGTCAGTGGTAGTGATAACGCTTTCATAGTATATTATTGTGCCTCACTAGAATAAATAGATTGGGAACACCTAGGCTACGCCTGAATGTATAAAAACAAATAGAAAATGAAAAGCGACTCGTCGAAGCCGCTCTTACTGGCATGTTCCGGTTACTTCTTGGCCGCCTGCGGGTATCGGACTGGGACAAGTCACTTTGCACGTTTTTCCAGTTGGACAAGTACTCTGCCCGGTTTTCTCTCCACCGGCAGTATCACCCGTATCACAGTTCAATTTGCATGTTGTGGCGCCAGACACCGGTATGCCCCTGCAGATGCAGTCATCGCTGATGTCCGCCATGATGACTGAACACGCCTTCGGCTCTGATTGCGCATCTATATCCTTGATCGTCGACCAGGGAACCGGTCTATCAATCCCCACGTGCCCCTGGCAGTATGCCGCGCATTTCTGGTTGCACAGGCTCTGCTTGAGCATGGCTTCCGACCAGGGATTGAGAATCCCTATGAACTGCGCGATCTGTCCGCCGAAGATTGTCATTACAACAAGTGCCGTCACAAGAAGGACTATTGCCACGATGACGATAGTCAAGGTCAAAGACAATCCTTTCATAACAATAATTATGTCCAAGCACCCTTAAAAATACGCACGTGCCGCCATTTAGAAAGATGAATCGAGATTCATTTATGCCGGAAAGCAAGTAAAGTTTCAGCGTCTGAGGACTAAATCCTGGAAAGGTGACAGTATGGCGGTGAGCCATTCGGTCGCCTCGCTGCCCCAGCCAAGCATTATGGCAGCGAAGACAAGCGTGGCTACGAGAAGGAGCGTCAGAACGACAATGGTCCTTATCGTGAATTCCATAATACAATCATCTTGTCCCGATTTCTTTTATATCCGCATGAATCTTAGGCGAACGACATCCCAGTGACGTACTTGAACATCTCGGGATAGTCGATGAATTTCATCGTGGCGTTCGATACCAGCAGGTTTATGCTCGAATATGGCCTAGCGAAATACTTGTCCGCTGGGAATGATATCTCGTCCATGTAGATGCCCCTTGAGATGGCACGCCATGAATACTCGTCCGTCTCGTTCCATTCCTCTCCCCAGATGATGCGGGTCGTTCCCTGCACCTTGCGCTTCCAGTCCTCGTCTAAGAATATGCTCGCATAGAGCTTGTCTTTTTTGATGTTGAACGCGACCCAGCCCTCTATGACGCCGTTGTCGGGATCGAGGGTGTCTGTTATATGCATCCTGAGCTCTTCAGCCTCGTCATGATACTGGGTCCCGAAGGGCTCTCCCACGAAGATCCCGGTGGGCACGAAGAGCATCCAGTAGCCATCGTAATCGTACTCGATGCTTCCTGAGGTCTGCTTTTCTGCATTGCCGTCTGCAGCCTCTCCGACATCCACGAACACCTTGTCATCGACATCATAAGCGTATGGGACCCCCGCTATTTGCCTTGGGGTTGGCTCGATTGGGGCCGGCTCCTCAGGCGGCTGCAGTGTGAGGACCGAATATAGTGCTATGGCTGCTATCGCCACAATCACACAGACCACGATGATTGCTTTCATCATAACATCATCTCCATATCGTCATAACAGCGGCACCCAGTCCATGGAGCAGTCCACGTTCTCCGTCTG
>CAYRIP010000091.1:0-3949 GCA_964424395.1 uncultured archaeon
GAACACCGTCCCGTCCTCGAATGTCCCGACGTACAAGACCTTGACCGTGTCGCCCACCTTTATGGAAGGCTGATCGTTCTCCACTGCTGAAGGATCGGTACCGGCATTGCTGACGCATCCGGATATGATCAGAACTGTTATCACAGATATTGCCAGAAGATATGGGACTTTCATTGGGATGAATTGCATGTTCAGATATAAAAATCATTCTTCTGCAATCGAAGAAAGAGAGCCTCGGGAGGGTTAATCGAATGGGACCTAAGAATATCAGATATATCCCTGTTAAATGCTAATATACCTATTCTCAGGCTGCTCCCAAGAACACGAACAGCTGGTAGATGAGAAAAGCCGGCCAGAGAAGCGCTTTGAAGAAGCCTATGACCCCATCCAGGAAGGTTGGGGATTTGCTCCAGAAATATATCAAAGCGCCGATGAATCCCAGGAAATAGAAGGCTCCCCCGCACCCATGTGATTGAATCTGTGGTTTCTTGCACGATTTGAATATATTATCAAATTTCATGATAATCCTCCATAATATATTTCAATGCTATTAATTAGATATCCCCATTTAAGAGCACGAAGCTCGGGGAGGGATTTAGAACTGAATTCCAGCTTATGAGTTAATCTTTATATGAAATCCTTCTTTGAAAAGACGGTTTTCACGTCCTTTTCTTGGTACAATGATGCCCTTTTAACTTGTTATGTCAACAAGATATTGGTGAAGGTATGAGAATCCGAAGGATCGCTCTGACCACCGCAACGTTATTAGCTATGATTGCAGGGTTAATTATCGGATTCTGTTTCATGTGGTGAGGAAATTAAAAAATGTGCGATTTGGATTCTGATATAGGCAGTACCAATAGTTTTCTATTATCTGCTTGTGGTTCTAAGAATATCTTTGGTTTAGGCTATTTACAACATCTAACCCATATTGTAAAACTGAAACCAGCTAAGCTTTCGCGATGTAATCCTGTAGCAGCGTTAGCATTGGGAATCAGATAGCAAAAACCACCCTCGTCGCCCCATATTGTTGGGGCACCACCACAATATCCAAGGACAGCTGTATAACCTGCCGGGCAATTCGCAGTAACAGCTGCGCTCATTCCTCCTACACTCTTAACAGTAACGCAACTAAGAGCATCTTTACTCAATGTAACAGTACCACTTGAACCTCCTCCGCTCAATCCTGCGCCTGCGACAACCCCTGAGATGTCGCCTGAGTCAGCGGCACAGCTTATTGCACCTGTTGAGCTTATGCCGGTGATGTGCTGGTTGTCTCCGCATGAGCCGTCAAAGAAGTTTGAACCGTCCCTGTCATACCGAATTACGGCATTTCTCATAATCGATGAAAATCATCACCCAGAGCCTCGGGAGGGATTTGAACCCACGACCTATCGCTTACGAGGCGATCGCTCGACCAGACTGAGCTACCGAGGCACCAATCCTGATTGCGGATTTTGCAAATATTAATTGCACCGATTGATATAAAAACTATGAAAGAAGCCATGTTCTACGATAAGGGTAAAGACGGCACTGTCGACTGCAGGCTGTGCGCAAGACAATGCAAAGCGATAAAGCCCGGCAAGACCGGATTCTGCGGTGTGAGGAAGAACGTCGGCGGCAAGCTGTATTCCCTCGTGTACGGCAAGGCGTGCTCTGCGGCAGCGGACCCCATAGAGAAGAAGCCGCTTTTCCATTTCGCGCCCGGCACCATGTGCCTTTCAATTGCAACGGTTGGCTGCAACTTCAAATGCCTCCACTGCCAGAACTGGGAGATTTCCCAGGGATACGGCGAGATCGAGGGGAACGAGCTCGATCCTGAGAAGATAGTCGAGCTTGCGAAGAAGCGGGGGATGAAAGGCATAGCCTACACGTATACGGAACCCACCGTCTTCTACGAGTACGCATTCGATACCATGCGGCTTGCCAGGAAGGCGGGCCTCTACAACGTCTGGGTGAGCAACGGCTACACGACGCCCGAGGCGATAAAGCATATGGCCAAGCTCCTCGACGCGGTGAACGTGGATGTGAAAGGGAACGACGGGTTCTACAGAAGCGTCTGCAAGGCCCCGGGGATCCAGCCCGTCTTCGACGCCCTCATTGCATATAAGGAAGCGGGCGTGTGGATTGAGGTCACGAACCTCATCATCCCGGGGTATAACGACAGCGACTCGGACATCGAAGGGATTGTCAAGTGGATTCATGACAATCTGGGGCCAGACACCCCGCTGCACTTCTCAGCATTCTTCCCGAATTTCAAGCTTACGGGCGTGGAGCCGACCCCTCAAAAGACACTCACAAAGGCATATAAGATCGCCAAGGATGCCGGAATGTCCTGGGTATACCTCGGGAACGTCCCTGGGTCTTCTTACGAGTCGACCACCTGCCCTAAGTGCCAAAAGGTGCTTATCAGGAGGGTAGGATACACCATAGCTTCATACGATGACAGATGCAAGAAATGCGGGATCAAGGTCCCGTTGGCTGGGAAAAAATGGCTCTGACTTGTGTTCATACGACCATCTGAACGGCATGGCAAGAGATTTAAATGAGCAAGGAGGTTAATGTTTATGGCCCAGGATATGATGGATACCGTGAAGAAAAGGCTCAAGGACGGCTGGATGAAGGCGTGGATTGCTGTCGAGGTCGTCGCAATAACGCCAGAGGCGGCTGACAGCAGCCTAAGAAAGCACATGGAGAAGATGGCTAAAGAGGAATTCTGCATTATGTACAAGCAGGAATACAAGGAGGCGCAGAAGATACCCCACCCCTTCGAGAAGGGCAAGGACGCGTATTCGCAGGTGGTGGAGGCAGAGCTTATAGCTAGGCGCTTTGAGGACCTGCTGTTCCTGGTATTGAACTACGCGCCATCGAGCATCGAGATACTGGAGCCGAGCGAGGTGAAGCTGAAGCTCGGTGAGGCGCAGGGTGTCTTGAACTCCATATCCGAGCTAATACACAAGTTCGCTCTCTCCAGGGCCGGCGGGGTCATGATATCAACGTGAAAAGAAACCGCCAATTTCCTTCAGACATCTTAATGCTATGGGCGTATAGCTCCTGATCGCTTCCCTTCTCATTGATGGTGGGAGCATGCTCAGGGTGCTTCCGATGTAAGACATCAAATCTGCGGCGACCTTAATGTAATCCCCTTGACTGCTGCATCCGAATCTCTTGGTATCATCGCCGTAGTTCTTCAGGTTGTCCAGAAGGTTCGCTGCGATCCCAAGCTCCTCAAGGTATGTTCTCATCAACTCATAACATGTACCCGTAATGTTCGCGGTTACGGAATGCACCAAACCGCCCGCCTGCCGGCCTCCGTCGATGGATGCCCGGTGGAAATCCGGGTAATCCCTGCTTTCCAGATCGGCAATGACGCTCTCCTTGAGGCTCTCTGGCCTTTCCTCTATGCCACTATAGAAATCCTGGTGGGGCAGGAGTATCTCCATCGTGGCCTTAACCACAGCATCGTTGTAGCATCCGTTACCTCCCACATCCTCGCCGAGTATCGCCCTTTTGAACTGGTCAAGGAATTCCGCGGGTTCTTCCACACCGGTCTCATCGACGCAGTCATCAGCAAGCTTTATGCACAGGTACATATCCGATAAGGGGAAGAATTCGCTTGGTGGCATGTCATGACCGAAAATGCCAGTGGTGGTCATGGCAAGGTAACCGATCGGGGCGTGGTATACCATGATGGAATGATTATCCGAGACCTTTGACATGACATGAGCATCTATCTTTTCAGCCACGGGCGCGATATCCTCGATGACATGCCTGAAGGACTCCTTAACGCTTTCCCTGTAGCGCTGCCGGAAACCTCTGATAAGACGAATTAAATGCGAAATTTTTTAAATGAGGAATGGCATGCGATAGGCCTAGCATCAGATTATAGGGATTAGTAGTTGGAAATGACAGATTTATCCAATAATGGATGTATATAGTGATTTTGTCA
>CAYRIP010000092.1:0-3922 GCA_964424395.1 uncultured archaeon
ATAGAGCCCCTGACGACCGAGGTCACCGGCCTTCAGAAGGCCAAGCTTGACCAGAAGAGCGTGACGCCAGGAGGTCTTCTCGGCGTCTCGACTAAGCTCGACCCGTACCTGTCCAAGGCGGACGCCCTGTCCGGCTCGGTCGTCGGCGTCCCGGGGAAGCTTCCTCCGGTATGGTACGACCTCAAGCTAAGGATACATATGCTTAACAGGGTGGTTGGCTCGAAGGAAGAGGTTAAGGTGGAGCCCCTGAAGGAGGGAGCGCCGCTGATGCTCACATCAGGAACCAGCAGGACGGTCGGGGTGATCACCGACATCGGTAAGGTGGCGGCCATCAAGCTGAAGATGCCGATATGCGCCGACAAGGGCGAGAGGGTCGCGCTGTCAAGGCAGGTCGCGGGCCGATGGCGCCTCGTCGGCTGGGGCGAGATTGCGTAGCGTGAAACGGATTTTTATTTTTGAATCGCCTTAAATTGATGATGCTGGAAATTATAGAGAAGGCGTTCGCTCCCGAGCTTCTTAGCGTCTCGTCGAAGGCGAGCAGGCTCTCGGATTTCATATGGACCGTTTTTCGGATCGGAGGGACGGTCCCGGTGAATACGCTGTCGGAGCAGTTCGAGAAGGCGGGGGAGTACGTCGAGGTCCTGTCCAAGGCCGGGATACTGCGCTACTCGCTCGGCGGCTTCATCAACAAGAGCCAGAGGAAGGAATCCATATCCGTTTTCGTCAGCGAGGATTTCACGGGACAGCTCTCGAGGGGGTCGAGAAGGAAGGAGTTCGAGGACAAGCTCTTTCGGATGTACGGCGACAAGCTCATTGGGTTCTGCAGGACCGACCTGACCGAACCGCTTGCGGTAATGCTTACAAGCGTCATCTTCTTCGCGACGCCCAACAAGCCGATCTTCGTCAACATGGTCGTTCGGAAGGGGGCGAAGGTATGCCTCAAGACCCATGTCGAATGCAAGGACCTCCTGGATTATTACCTCCACAAGTTCCTCGGGCTGATAGCATTCGAAAGCGGCTCGACGATAAACCTGTCCGTCAGGTCGAAGCAGAGGGTGAGGGCCTACCCCAAGATATGGGAGATGTACATAAGGGAATACAAGGAGAAGCCAAAGGAAGAGGAGCTCAGAAGCCCCGTCGTCGAAAGGAGGCCTCCCCCAACCAAGGTGAGCGAGGAGGAGAAGAAGCTCCGGGGCTACTTCCCCTGGCTCAAGCTGTGAGTCAATCGGTATTGACCGAGTAATGGGAAATCTCTTTTTTCAACTGCCCATTGTTGCGGAATAGTATCGTGTTTATACCCCGCTTTTCCGCAATCCCGTTGTACTTTTCATTGTCATCGATGAATAGAACCTGATTAGGCCTGAAACCCATTCTCTCCAGTATGACATCCCAGATTTCGACGTGAATCTTGTTCAGCTTTAACTCATATGACAAAAAAACGTAATCGAAATAATCATCCAGATTAATACTTTTCCTGTAATTAGGGAAGACCGGTGCGAAATTGTTCGAGAAAAGGGCGGTCTTATGGCTTTTCCTAAGTCTCAAAACGAGTTCAAGCAGCCCGTAGTTCAATTCCGGTATGATATCGAACAGATATTTGAAATCGCTTGGATTCCTTTCCTTGTCCATAGAGCCGATGAATTTCTCCAAGAATTCGGTGGGGGATATTTCCGCCCTTGCGAAAGGCTGGTGATACTTCTTGAACGCCTGCTTTATCTCAGTACTCCCCAGTCCCAACCTCCTGCTCAGTTCCCTCGCCACACAATCGGACCAATTTTCCTTCGTCACGACTCTGTAGAAATCAAAGACTATGGCCTTTATCATTATCATCAACCTCTCCAAACCAGTGGATGCTCCATTGATTCAATGCAACAGGCCGAGCTCTTCGGCCTTCTTTCGCAGGATGTCGCATGATGCGGAAAACGCCTGCCGCTCCTTTTCGGAAATTTCGAGTTCAACTACGCCTTCCATCCCGTCCCTGCCCAGCCGTGCAGGCACTCCGGCGAATATGCCCGAGACGCCGTACTCGCCCTGAAGATAGACTGATGTTGGAAGGACCTTCTTCCTATCGTTGAGGATGGCTTCCACCATCACGGCTATCGCCCTTGACGGGGCATAGAAGGTGCTGCCCTTCAGCTCGATGACCTCCGCCCCGGCTTTCCTGGTGCTCTGGATCAGCCCGCTGATATCCTCCTCGCTGGCGGTCCCTGTGAGGGGCTTTCCGTCGACCTTTGCCTGGGAGGCTAGCGGGACCATGCTGTCCCCGTGCTCGCCTATGACCATGGCTTCCACCTTACGAGGCGATACTTTGTATTTCCTGGAGATGAAATAGCAAAACCTCTGGGAGTCCAGCATCCCGCCCATCCCGATGACTTTCTCCCTTCCAAAGCCGGTCTCCTTCAGCTGCACAAGGGACATCATATCCAACGGGTTCGCGACCTGGATCACTATGGAATCGGGAGCGAAATCCCGAACCTTCCTGGCGACGCAGGCGGTTATCTCGCTGTTCTTCTTCATTAGGTCCAGCCTGTCCATTCCAGGCTTCCTGGCAAGACCGGCTGTGTTGATGACTATATCAGAGCCCTCGACATCATCGTAATTGTCAGAACCAGACAGCTTGACGTCGAACATGCAGGACTGGGAGATGTCCAGGGCCTCGCCCCTGGCCAGCCCCTTGACGATATCCACAAGCAGCACGTCGTCGAGGTTCATCTCAGCGATTCTCAATGCGGTGCTGGAACCCACCCTTCCGGAGCCGATTATCGTTATCATCGCCATTACCGCTTGAATTCGCTGATACTCCCTCAGCGCTCATTTCTTCTTCTTCTTTGCCTTATTCTTGCATCCGCAGCCGCAGCAATCCATGCAATCCATATAATCCATATATATCACTCTCTCATCCCTCAAGGATCCAGTGCTCCTCTCCAGAGAACCACGAATCCGGGTTGTCCATGTATTCGAACGCGTTCCTGATAAGCATGTAATGGGCCTTCTCCTGCTCCATGAGCCACCTGAAGAACCTCTCCAGCTGCTTGTCCTTGGTGGTCTCGGCCGCCTTCTCGTAGTACTCGTAACCGGCCTTCTCGATCTTCATGGCGACCTCCCTTGACCTGCTGTCGTCGTCGCTTGGATTGACCTGCTCCTGAAGGTCCTTGATGAGCCTGCCGAAGAACTCCTTCGTGTTGTCGACGGAGCCGGCCTTGATCATCATGTCCGCGTTCACGCCCGGGCCGAGCGAGAACGACTTAATGAACTTCTTTATGTCCGCTATGTGGTCGAGCTCCTCGTTCGCCAGGTGGACGAAGACCTTCCTGGCCAATTCGTTGGTGAGGGACTTGGCGTACATAAGGTAAAGCCTCCTTCCCTTCAGCTCGTTCTCAAGGGCGACCTGAAGCACCTTCCTCTCATCGCTGAAGTCACCCGGGTTCGGATTGAAATCCGACTCGACTTCGAAAAGGTCCTTGTCCTCAAGCGCCATGCGGTCATCTCCTCTATCAAATAAGTAATGGGTTTTCTTACTTTAATTTCTAATCCACAATCCCCGGGTCGTTGTCTTCCTCAAGATCGTCATTCCCCCTGGGGACGCATACGCCGAGATTGCATAGCTCAGCGCTCTCGGCGGACTTCTCCTCGGCGGACTTCTTCATCCTTTCCTTCGCCTGCTCCTGCTTCTTCTCCAGCTCCGCCAGGACGGCCTAGAGCATGCTCACATGCCCCTTCTCCTCACCAACCATTCCCTTTATCTTCGTCACGACCTTGGTGTCCTTCTCCCTGTAGGCCTCATCTATGATATCGTTCATTATCTTGATCTTGTCCTTCTCACGCTGTATAGAGGTCCTAAGGTTCATCATGGTCTCGTTTCCCTCCTTGAGCTCCTTCTCGAGCTCCTTTCCTCCTCAAGTATCTTCTTGAACACGCCGGC
>CAYRIP010000093.1:0-3899 GCA_964424395.1 uncultured archaeon
AACGGCGAGTGCTGTTCCCACAAGGCACATGATTGAATTCTTTACAAAGCTCACCTGAATCACTGAAGTAGCGTTGAATCGCGCGATTTTTAAACTCTCCTGCGATTTGTGGGCACGATTCAACAGATGGGAATAGTGAAACTCTGGGCAATAGGGGCACTTCAGTACCTCACCTCGAAGCCGGAGAACTCGCCCCTGTATTCCTCCCATCTCACGTCGATGTCATCGACATGGGCGCCGGGAGGGCCCTTGGTGCAGAACGAAACGAGCCTTTGGACATCACCCTTATCGCCTTCGAACACAGCCTCGACCTTTCCGGCCATGGTGTTTCGTACAAAGCCCTTCACGCCGAGCCCTATTGCCATGTCCCTGGCGGAAGCCCGAAAGAAGACGCCCTGTACCATGCCGCTTACCAGAACGTGCGCCCTTGCTTCCATGGTACCAACAACAATGATCTCATAACCCGAGGACGTCGCTCATCCCGTGGACCTTGCCGTCCTTCTTCCCCGCGACGTACTCTGCCGCCTTTATAACGCCGTTCACGAAAGGCTCCCTGCTGCTGGCGCGGTGCGTCAGCTCTATCCTCTCTCCGGGCCCAGCGAAAAGGACCGTGTGCTCCCCTGCTATGTCGCCGGCCCTGACAGCGTGTATCCCGATCTCATTTCCCCTCTCGGACTTGCCGTGCCTGCCGAAGACGAGCTTCCTTCCCGTGGCGTCGGCGAGGATCTCGCCGATCCTCATGGCCGTTCCGCTGGGGGAATCGAGCTTCCTGCTGTGATGCGCTTCCACTATCTCGATATCATAATCATTGAGCAGCTTGGCCAGCTGACCGGCCACCTCGAACACTATGTTGACCCCCGTTGCCATGTTCGGGGAGATTACCGCGCTAACGCCCTTCTTCCTGACGGCTTCCCCAAGCTCCTTTATGGAACGCTTCGGGATGGCGGTCGTACCGACCACTATGTTCACCCCGAGCGAGACGGCGATCTTCGCGTTCCTCACTGCCGCCTCTGCCACAGTGAAGTCTATCATGACGTCGGGCCTGTTCGACCTGATGACCTTTTCCAGCTCATCTGAACCGGCAACCGAAACGCCCGTCATCCTGGTCCCCGTCAGGTCCCCCATGTCGCGCCCCAAGTCAGGGCAGTCCTGCCTGTCGACGGCGGCTACGATGCTCATCTTCGGATTCGCGATGACAGAGGATGCTATGAGCCTTCCCATCCTGCCGCAGGCACCGCATAAGCAAACCTTTATCGTCATGAGGATCACGCCTGCCCGTAGAATTCGTGGACATTCTTGAAGAAGCCGTCCCTTTCCAGCTGGTCCATGACGACCTTTAGCTTCAGCGAATTCGAATTAGTCATCGGCCCGAGCGGCGGCCTGAGCGGGCCTGCCGGCATCTTGAGCATGTTCATGGCCTCTTTCATCCCGATGGGATTGGTCTCCTGGAAGACGGCGTCGCATAGCGGGTTGATTATGTGCTGTATCTCCCTCGTGTCGTCCATCTTCCCCTCGGCACCGAACTTGACCTGCTCGGAGATGATGTCTGGCAGCAGGTTCGCGATGACGGAAATGGCTCCCCTTCCGCCCCTGGTGAATATGTCGCTGTTGTGGCCGTCATCGCCTGAGATGACGACGAAATCGAGCCTGTCGACCTTATCCATAATCTCCTTGGTCCTCTCCGGCTTGCCGGTGGCCTCCTTTATCCCTATGATGTTCGAATGCTCCTTGGCCAGCTCAACGACGTCATCCACGGGAAGCTCTGTGTTCTTTCCCGTCCTTGAAGGGACGAGGTACATGATGATGGGGATGTCCACCTTATCTGCGATCATGCCGTAGTAGTTCTGCTTGACCTTGTCGTAGGGCGGCCTGTTGTAGTACGGATAAACCAGAAGGGCGGCGTTTGCGCCAATATCGAGTGCGTGCCTAGTGTAGTGGAGGGCCTCCCTGGTGCAGTTTGAGCCCGTGCCGGCCACGACCGGTATCTTCGCGGCCTCGACGACGATCTCGGCGACCTT
Organism: uncultured archaeon; assembly: GCA_964424395.1. Lineage (GTDB taxonomy): Archaea > Aenigmatarchaeota > Aenigmatarchaeia > QMZP01 > JAFGSV01 > JAFGSV01. The sequence continues at coordinate 2,019 of CAYRIP010000093.1, forward strand.
CTCGTGCTCCTGCTCGTTCAGCGTGGCCGATTCCCCCGTGGTTCCGTTCACGACGACGAAATCGGCGTGCTTGTTCTGGAACTCGACGTTCTTCCTCAGACCTTCCCAGTCTATGCCGTAATCGACCTCGTTTATCTTCTTATCTGTGAAAGGCGTTATCAGCGCCGCTGCCCCTCCCCTTATCCGCATAAAGCAATCACCCAATCTTAATTCAGAAATAGGTTTTAAATGCTTTCATCCGTCCCTTGTGGAAAGCCCGGATAAGCGCTTAAAAAGCTTTATTTCAAAGAGGAATCCATGGGCCAGAAATATTTGAAAGTTGGATTGACATACGTCGGTGACGATTGCCGTAAATCCACTCACACCCTTTATTTCTGCTTCCCGGGATTCATGGAACACACCGGTCCCTATGAAAGCTTCTTGTATACGGCCTTTGAGAACACCATGAGGACCATGCCTCGGCGTTTGGGGCTCGGGAGGCTAATGAAGAAGGTGGGACGGGGCATGGAATGTTGCGGCATCACCTTCCTGGGCGAGAGCATCATTCCGGAAGGCGTGGAAGGCGCAAAGACCGCCGTTTGGAAGCCAGAAAGGGCGAAGATCCCTCCCGGCCTTGAAGCGGAGCCGGTAGATGCATGCAAGGGCCATCCGAAAAGATACAATGGCATAAAGGGAAATGAATGGGTCTTGGGCATTGATGGAATCGAACCCAAGCCAGAATCCATAACATGTAGATACTCCCAGGGCCACAGCTTGTATCAGCGTTTCTTGAATATTTTTTGATGCGCCAATGCAGCTATTCCGGATAAGCGCTTAACCATGAGGACGATTGGATTATGTCAATAATATCAGAAAAAAGCATAAAAGCACCACCTTTCTATAAAACGTATGACCGGCGGGGATTATTTGAAGCTTCATCTGGTGTATCTCGGCAAGCATAGCGAGAATTTACAGCACGACCTTCTATGGCACACCCAGAGGACCAGTGAAAGCGCCGTGAACTCGACAAGACTGGATATCTCGGCAGGATGCGCTTTATATGAGATGTGGCGGAGGAAATCCTATCCCAGCGTGCTGAAGTCGCTGAGACGCAAGGTCGGAAGAGACGGATTCGCATTGATCGGAAGAATACTTGCAGAAGGGAATGATGATGGTGGTGGGTATATGGAGGTATGGCTGCCCAATAAGCCATCCCTGCCTCCCGGTGTGATATCAAGGCCCCTCGATTCCCCCGATTTTCCTAGCACCATGGATCAGCTGGACGGGGTATACGGAGGAAGAAGCCGGATATATCCGCAGGACCAGGAGGTTATCGAGACCCGTGTAACCCATGGATATAGCTTCAGGTCAGGTCAATTCGACATAAGAATCGATACACCACTTCACAAGCGGTATGGCAATAAATTATAGTGTATATTGATATTATCTCGTTCTTCCCATCATCAGAACAATATTCAGAGCTTGACCCTGATGCTCTTGCCGTATGCGAGCTTCCCGGCCTTGTGCGTGGCTATGATGTCGGATTCCAGGGGCTTGAACTTGCTTGGCAGATGAAGCTCCTTGATCTCCGACTTGAGCGACAGGCCCTTGTCCTTCTTCGCCTTCCATACCCTGCTGTTCAGCTCCATTATGTCTTCCGTCTTGAATCCCGGCCTCTTCCTGAGCATCTTCTCATCCGGCTTCGGGAAGGACTCGGAGTGGATGTCAAGCCGCCTCAGGTCCTTATAGATCGTGGCCGTTATGAACGGGACGACCGGGGCGAGCAGCAGCAGCAGCTCGTCGAGCACGGCGTTGAGTGTGTATCTTGCCGCGTCCTGCTCGTCCTTGGTGAACTTGCCGTCCTGGTTGTATGCCCTGTTCTTGACCAGCTCCATGTAATGT
>CAYRIP010000094.1:0-3891 GCA_964424395.1 uncultured archaeon
GATAGCCAAACTACCTCACGACCCCTTGCTATAAGATAATGAAAGCGCATTTTTAAATAACTGCCATGGAATCGGGAATTATCACAGCCCCTTGATCTCCCTGAACCTGACCCTCTTCTTGTATTTATTCTTGTATTTCTTCTTGTCCTTGTTCTCGAAGACCTCGATCCTCTCTTCGTCGCCGGGCATGATATTCTCTTGGATGTCATGATATATATTCATTGGAGTGGGTGCATGATTCCATCGGGAATATCCCTCAAATCGCGATTAGAGAATGTTTTTTTAAGAGAGTGCGACCAAATAACTGTATGAGAGGCGGAATCAGGCAGATAATCGGCGTCATAGTCCTTCTCCTGATCTTCATGTTGGTCATGATGGTCATGCTCTGCAGCTTCAGCAGCGAACTGATGCTCTGCCCCATGTTTCAGCCCATCCTGGATCTGGTCGATTCCTTCATGTATACAGGCTAGGCTGATGGGTAAAAGAATGGAAAAAGCCTCGGGAGGGAATCCCGAACGGAAGAAGCCTGCAGCCCGCTTCCAAAATCTCTCGAACCCTCGACCTACCGGTATCCTGCGCTCACAGTCACGCTGGACTCGCAATACCGCACAAAAGGCTGATACAAGCCGATCGCTCTAATCCAACTGAGCTACCGAGGCTTCAAGTATTATATTTCATTTACCTTTTAATATCTTTGCAAGCCTGTCGATCTCGTCCTGAAGGTCCTTGATGGTCCCGTTATTGTCGATAACGACGTCCGCTAGCCCCATCGTTCCCGATATCACGCTCTCGGTCGCCCTGCCCTCAATCTCGATGAATTGATCGAAGCTCATGTCGCCCTCGCCCTTCGTGCCCCTCTTCCTTACGCGCTCGAACCTGGACATGTCATCGCAGACGATCGCCACGAGCCTGAAGTCGTCACGGAAATTCACCCGAAAGACATGCACTTCCTCGGCGAACCTTATCCCAGAAATGACGAAATCCTTGACGCTGTTCCTCTTCATTATGACTGAGAGCTTCTCAGCCCAGACGCCGTTATGGGTCCTCTTCCTCCCGTCCATGGCGATCTCTATCAGGTTCTCCCTTGTGACGTGCCTGCCCTGATTAACGAGTATGGGCGCAAGGACGTCCTTCGTGAAATCCAGCATCCGAAAGCCGTACCTGCTCTCTAGCCACTTGGATGCTGTGTCCTTTCCGCATCCCCTCTTTCCCGTGAAACCAATTATCGCCATACTATCTCTTGGCGCCATCCCATTATATTTATTACTGCATCATGCGGCGTTTTGATTCCCCGCTGCGGGCCTGTCCGGCTCATCAAATTTAAACCATCGGATTATAATATAAATTGTGCCCCATGAAAGTGAAAGACATAATGATCAAGGACGTCGTCTCGGTAAGACCCGAGGAATCGTTCTACGAGATAGTGGAGCTCTTCGCCGAGAAGAAGATCAGCGGAGCGCCCGTAGCCATCGGCGATAAGCCTATAGGAATGGTCAGCGAATCCGACATCATGAAATACATCCTGAACAAGGACCTGGTCTCCCTTCTGGAGAGCGACAGCAAGCAGATGAAGGACAAGGCTTCCCTGCAGGCCAAGGATTTCATGTCGAAGCAGGTGATTTTCGTCAAGCCCGGCGATGACCTGAGCAAGGTAATCAAGATCATGGACGAAAAGGACATAAACCGGGTACCGGTCGTCGACAAGGGGAAGCTCACTGGCATCATAACGAGGGCGGACGTGGTGAGCGTTATATCCGAGTACCTGACCGAGCATCCCATCCTTCGGAAGAGGCGGCATGAGATCGAAGAGCCCAAGCTTGAGACCAACATAGACAAGCTGCTCGCGATGGTAAAGGATAGGGGATCGCTGAAGTTCGCGGACGCAGCAAAGGAATTCCAGGTCACTTCGGAAAGGATAGAGGAATGGGGAAAGATCCTTGAGCAGTACAAGCTCGTGAAGCTCCACTATCCTCCGATAGGAGACCCGACGATTAAGATTTTCAAGAACTGGAGGAAGCATGCAAAGAAAAAGTAAGCCTTCAAGCATCAGGGTGCAGAGGAAGGACATGGACGATAAGCCGAAGGTTGACATATCCGATATGGTGAAGGTCCCTGATAAGGACGAGGTCAGGTCCGCAGCATCGATTCAGCAGCAGGCAGACCAGCCCGCTATCAAGGGGAAGGTCCTCGCTAGCTATGAGCTCGAATCTGACAGCGTCCCGGCGACCGTGACCATATCCATGGAGCCAAGCGAGTTCGTCCCGATATACAAGATCGAGTGCCCGGACGTCGAGCCGGCGACGCAGGCGGTGCTAGATGACGTCAGGGAGAAGATGATAGAGCAGACTGTTATACCTTTCGGTGAGGTGCTCAATCCCGACGAGATGAAGAACCTGCAGGGCAAGTTCTTCAGTAAGGCTTTCGCCCTGATAAGGGAGGAGCTTCCCCACCTATCGATCAAGAAGCAGAGGACCCTGGCCGGGATCCTTATGCACAACTCGCTCGGTCTTGGCATCATCGAGATGCTCCTGATGGACGAGAACCTCGAGGAGCTCGTCATAAACTCAAGCAAGGAGCCGATATGGGCATATCACATCAAGCTTGGGTGGGTGAAGACGAGCATATACCTCGCTTCGGAGACGACCACCTACAACTACGCCGCCCTGATAGGAAGGAGGGTCGGCACGCAGATAACGAACCTGAACCCACTCATGGACGCATACATGACCTCGGGGGACAGGTCCAACGCCACGCTTTTCCCGATATCGTCGCACGGAAACACCCTTACGATCAGGAAGTTCGCGAGGAGGCCCTGGGCTATAACTGATTTCATAAGGGAAAAGACGCTGAACGCGGACGTAGCCGCATTCCTATGGCTCGCGATACAGTACGAGCTCAACGTCGTTGTGTCAGGAGGCACGGCCAGCGGGAAGACCAGCCTGCTCAACGTGCTAACGAGCTTCATTCCGCCGAACCACAGGGTGCTGTCCATCGAGGAGACAAGGGAGCTTCAGCTGCCGAACTTCATGCACTGGGTCCCTCTCACAACAAGGCCCCCGAATCCCGAGGGCAAGGGAGAGGTGAGCATGCTTGACCTCATGGTGAACTCCCTTAGGATGAGGCCCGACAGGATACTCGTTGGTGAGATCCGGAGGAGCAGGGAGGCCGAGGTGCTTTTCGAGGCTATCCACACCGGCCACTCCGTGTATTCCACTCTTCACGCAAACACCGCGGAGGAGACGTTCAGAAGGCTTGTGAACCCGCCGATAAACATCCCGCCGACCATGCTAGCATCGCTTCAGCTCATAGCAGTCATGCACAGGGACAGGAGAAGGAGCATAAGAAGGGTCCTTGAGATCGGCGAGCTCATAGCGTCCGGGGGCATGGGTGACATAAGGATAGAGATCAACACGATCTTTAGGTGGATCCCGTCCAAGGACCAGATAATGCAGTGGGGCAAATCCCACAGGGTCCTGAACGACATCAGGCTTTTTACTGGCATGGACGACGAGGAGCTCGGGAAGAACCTTCTTGGCAAGAAGAAGATCCTCGAATATATGGTCAAGAACAACATGAACGACATAAACCTAGTAGGCAAGATGGTGTCGGAGTACTACATCGATCCCGAGGCCGTCCTGAAGAAGGTCGGGCACAAATAGAAGGATATCACCGGCGCCGACATGTATCAGCCATCTCATCATCTGAACATGTCGCTCATGTACTTGATACCAATCATGAGCCCGAATATCACTATGAAGGTGCCCAGGACGTAATAGAATACGATGTCCATCATGGGCGCTATGAAGTCCCGTAGCAGGAACACTACCACCGTCAGCGCGATCAGTAACACCAACACAATCGCTAGCGGAGCCTTATGCATTCGAACCATAT
>CAYRIP010000095.1:0-3879 GCA_964424395.1 uncultured archaeon
CCCTCGCTCCTCTGGAGGTCCAGGAAGTCCTTTCCCACGAAATGGGGCTCCTCGAAAAGCTTCCCGAGGGTCCTTGAGAGGCCGTCGAGGCGGTTCTTGACGTGGGTCACCCTCTCGGGGATCTCGATGCGCAGGAAGGCCATGGAAATCGCTGCCGGGACGGTTATCCAGAAGAGCGAATGCAGAAATGCCGACGCCGATCCCGTGTTGAAGAGCTCGAGGCTGGGAAGGGCCGAAAGCAGGTCAAGGCCGAGCATGAGCTTGCCGCCGAGCACGAGGGCCGCTCCCCCTACGACCATGAGGGCCACGAAGAACCTCCCCGAATGGACGTATATGGTGGACATGAGGAATATGACCGACATCCCTATCAGGAACGAAAGCGTTATGGTTCCAAGGAGCATGAGCGAGAAGGCGGGGACGGCCCCCGTGAACAGCGCTGCCGAGGAGAACCCGACGAAGAAGGGGATTATGTACATCAGGAAGTAGAATACCATGTCATTGAGGATGACGTTGAGCATTATCCTCCTCTCGGACACGGGAAGGGTCCTGCTCGAGTACGCCACCATGCTGGCCTGGCCGAACCTCCTGTTCATGACCTCCCTCCCGAACAGGGCGAATCCCCCTATGGACACCCCTACGAGGAGGGCCGAGTAATGGATGAGCATGTACATGTCCCTGATGGTCATGACGGCCTCGAACATGGGGATGAAGAGCGAGAAGCCGAACGTGAAGGCGGCTATCAGGACTGGGAACAGGCCGAACATGGCCCCACCGAACATGCTGGAGTGGAGTCTCCACTCCTCCTTGACCATGGACCTGAGTATCTCCAACATCCTATCCTCAATCCTTCACCAGCGAGAGGAAGAAGTCCCCGAGATGCTTTTTCTTCTTCTTCAGGTCGCTTAGGGGGCCCTTGTGGATCAGCTTTCCCTTGTCTATTATGCCGATGCTTGTGCATATCTCCTCAGCGATCTCGAGAACATGGGTTGAGAGGAATATCGTCCCGCCCTTCTTGACGAATCCCGTCAGGTGCTCCTTTATCTTCTCCTGGATTATTGGATCAAGGTTTATCAGCGGCTCGTCTATGAAGGCCAGCTTCGGCTCGTGCAGGAAGGCCTGGGAGATCATCAGCTTCTGCCGTGTACCCCTTGATAGGTCCTTGCACAGGACGTCCCTTTGGTCATGGAAGTCCAGGAACCTGAGCCAGTGCTCGATCCTCTTGGCGGAGCTGGGCACCTTCCGTATCCTGGCCACGAAGTGGAGGTACTCCTCAGCTGACAGGAAGCTTGGCGGCGTCTCCTGCTCGGGCACGATACCGGTAGCCTCCCTTACTCTCACGGGATGCCTGAGGGCGTCTATCCCGAGCACCGACACGCTGCCCCCGTTGGGCTTGAGCTGTCCTGTGATTGCCTTTATCATCGTCGTCTTGCCGGCGCCGTTTGGCCCGAGAAGGCCGAAGAGCTCGCCCTCGCGAACGGAGAGGCTCACGCTGTCCAGAGCCTTTAAGGATCCGTATGTCTTCGTGAGCCCTTTGATGACTATCGCGTCTTTTCCGGCTTTCATGACATATAATTGGCATGGAATAATAAATCTGAGTGTAATCATTGACTGACCATCAAGGAACACGTCTTGTCTTTTCTATCAACGAGCGTGCAGCATACCTTTTTATTTCTTTCGTACAATAATAATAATGGATAATCTGGATGTGGTAAGAGGCCCCCGAATCAGCAATGCCAAGGGCATCAGCGGAGGCCGGATATCGGTCGATCCTGCTTCATTGAACGGTGAGGGGCATAACTATCCTGTTGTAGTCTACAGGGACAGGGTTTATCTTATGTCTGGCAGCAGCGGCACGGGAGGAAGGCTCCATTACAGGGACATCACTCCCGACAAAAGAGAATTGGATGCGATCGATGAGCTGGCCATTTCTTCTCTCGGCTTGAATGGATGCAAAAAAACAAGAAAACACAGATACGCCTGATTCTTTCGACGAAGACCGAAGAAAAACCAAAATTATATTAGATTATCGGCTCAAGTAGTAATCATGGGAAGGGAAACCGCATTCATCGCGTTCGCCTTGCTCCTGGTTCTGTCAGCTTCGGTAAACGTCGCTGTTGCCCAGGAGGAGTACTGGCACACTCAGGACGGATACAGCGTCGAGCTCGACGGTGAGGGCGATGCCTTCGTCATCGCGACAATGAGCTTCGAGGGGATAAAGGAGGCAACCTTCATCAAAGAGGTCAACCTCGAGATTCCCGGCAGGAACATAAGGGTATACAAGGTCCTGCAGGTCCCCTACGTGAGCTACGGCGCGTACAGGAAGGACGAGTTCGCCGCCGGAGCGCAGTTCCTTGAGTATGAGCTGACGCAGCTGAGCGCATCGACTCAGATGACCGTGCAGCTGAAGAACACGATCAGGCCGAACGAGCAGACGAGCATAATGATAATATACCAGGCCCAAGGCATTGCCACCGCGGGCCTGCAGGGACTGGATTTCTCCTTCGAGACTATAAAGGACTCAGCGTCAACCATCAGGAGCTCCGGAGCCGACGTATACGTCCCTCAGGACATGACCCTGAAGGGGAAGCCGCAGATGTCAACGACATACCTCCCGTCAAGCTTCATGGGCGCTTCCAAGACGATGGCGGCGGATGAGCTGGGCACCAGGCTGTATGATTATTACTATCGGCCCTCATACCAGTACACCGCGGCGAACCTGGATCCGGGGGAATCGTTCACCGTGACAGGGCTATACGGCAAGAGCGCCTTCATGCTCTACCTGTGGGAATACCTGGCCGCGTTTGTCATCGTTGTCGTGGCCCTGATAGTCATAAGATACTTTGGGCTCATCAAAAGGACAAAGGACCTCTTCGCCGGCAGGCAGGCAAAGGCCGCTCCCAAGCCACAGCACGTCGAGAGGCCGCAACCAGCGAGAGCGGCGCCTGCTGCTCATGCTGAGCACGCAGCATACCCGTTCTCGATCGAGAGGCCGGTCATAATGGGCATCGTGACGGCTTTCCTATACCTGCTCGTGTCCTTCATGGTCCAGTACATCTTCGCCTCGTCTTCGGGCTTCTACCCATCCAACACCTTCATGATACCGTTCATGATGCTCACCATCATAGTCGTCTTCGCCGTCCCGGTGGTCGCCCTCTTCGGGCCGGCCGTTTACATGAACAGGAAGTACGGCTGGAAGGAGGGGGCGCTGACGTTCGTCTTCGGGGTGATATTCACACTGGTCATGTTCTACCTCCTGATACTGGCGATTTCTTGACGGATTATCGATTCTCCTGCGCGAATTAATAATAAAAAAGAATCCCCACTAGATATAATAGATATTCATGAAAGTGCCAAAGGTAAGGAAGCCGAGAGTGAAGAAGGAGAAGAACGTCGAGATCGAGATAATGAAGCTGGCCATAGAGATCGCCGTCGTAATTGCCATATTCACCGCCGCGTATATATTCATCATGGCACAGAGCGAATCGTATTCCGCCCTGTACATAAGGGACTACTCCAACTACATAGACAACGGGACCGTGGCCTTCACCTACGGCGTGGACAGGTTCGGCCCGTCGGGCGAGTCATACTCCTTCGAGGTCCTTGAGAGGGGTGAGATATTCCATGCGGAGACGTTCGATTTGGAAACCGGCAGGAGAGAGAGCAATGTCTCATTCTCACTGAACGAGACGAGCTTCCCGGTCAAGGTCCAGCTGATACTGAAGGAGACCGGGACTAACGCGATATACGAGGCGCATTTCTGGCTCAAGGGCAACAGGGGATAAGGAGGCCTTCACATGGACGCACTCTTCCATTTCGCGATGTCCTTTGCTGGAGGATACATACTCCTAAAGGGCCTCAAAACGGATTTCAGGCTGATGG
>CAYRIP010000096.1:0-3854 GCA_964424395.1 uncultured archaeon
CTGGGGCCGTCCTATGCCATGGTCAGCGGGCCCTCCGAATCGAGATAGAAGCCGCACTAGGTCACGACCCTACCCAGCGTCACCAGGACGCCAACTGATGTCGTGTTCCAGTAGGTGATGTTTGCCGGGGTCCTGGGATTGATGTCAAATCCCGTCAGCAGTACGCTAAAGGTCGTGCTGTTAGTGATCAGGAAGCCGCCCGAGTCGTTGCACCATATCCTGATGGCGTGGCTTCCCTCCGACAGGCCCGCCAGGTTGTGGGACCACGACCTCGCCGTCTCCTCGGTCATGGTCGCGTTGGAGCCGCTGTCAAGCGATATGCCGCACCAGTCGGCATCCATGTCCGGTGTCACGTTGACCTCCACCATGCTGACGCCGTACTGGCCCGGCCTCGGGGATATGAAGTCGACGCCGCGGGACAGCCTGACAGTGAAGTGCACCAGATCGTGCTCGAGCCGCCCCGTCGTTTCGCTGGCGTAGATATCGACGGAATGGGCGCCCTCTGAAGCCACGTCGAACGTCGTGTTGCCGCTGATCGTGACGTTGGACGCGCCGTCCAGGCTGAACCCGATCCAGTCGGGGGTTCCGGTGACCGAGAAGGAAAGCGGGATGTCGTCCTTGTAGGGGTACGTGATGTTCCGCGGGGATGTTATGCTGATCCCGCCCAGCTCCCAGACGTTCAGGATGCCTGTGCCGGAGATGCCCGAGTTGCTCGCGTTGTCGCTGCACTCCACATACCACTCGTAGCTGCCCGCTGAAAGCGTTACTCCCGAAGACCTCTGCGTGCCGTTGGACACAGCCCCGGCGATCGTTGTGCTGTTGACGTGGAGGGTGCAGTACGCCTGCGGCGACACCCAGTCGATGAAGCCGTAGGTGAAAGTGACCGTCCCGTTCTTGGATGAGCTTAGGTTCGCGGGGGACGATAGGCTCACGGACGGCGGCCCCCTGTCCGCCGTGAAAGTCCTCACCTCGGAGGTTATGTTCGTCCCGTTGGAGCATGTGATCCACCACGTGCTCTCCCCGTCGGCGAAGTCCTGGGTGGACTTGAGGGATTCCTGCGTGTTGTTATCAGCGAGCATGGATCCCATCGGGGAGCCCGGGGGATCGATGAACAGATAGCACATGGCCGTGACGTTGTCGTTGTCCGCATACCCGTATATGAACGGGAAGGTCTCGTTGGTCCCGTTGGTCCATGAGCCGTTGTCGGGGTAGAATATAGTTATGCTTCCCGTCAGCGAGCTGGCGGGCCATGACATGGCAAGCAAAAGGGCACCAAAAACCAATACGAGAAGCCATTTTCCGGGGTCCATGGATTATATTTCTTTCTCTTTCCTATTTATCTTTGCGATTAGCTGCTCCTTTATAGCTTCCTTGTTATCGCCGAAATACCTCTCGAACTCCTGGGTGAGGCTGAGCGACTTCGTCCTTCCGTGCTTCTCCGCCTTTATCAGTCCCTTCTTGACCAGGTGCTTGATGTATGTGTAGGCCTTGTTCCCCTGGGTCTTGATGACCTCGGCCTGCATGAGAGGCTCCTTGTAGGCGACGAGCGCCAGGGTCCTCTTCTCTCCCTCGGGCAGGTCCGAATACGGCGTGAGGCTGGCCACATGCGGCAGGAGCTTGTTGTCCACCTGGAACATCCAGCCCTCCCTGCCCTCAAGGAGGTGGAACCCCTTCTCCTGGTATTCCTGCTCCAGCTCTGTAAGTATTCCCTTGAGGTATCCGAGAGAGCTTATGCCCACGATCTTTGAGAGCCTGTCGAGGTCCAGGGGCTCGGACGCCATGAACAGCGCCGCCTCCAGGAGCTTCTTGCTGTCCAAGCTATCCGTAGATTCCATATCTGTCATCCTTCTTCAACCCCTCCATATGCTTCATATCTCTTCCCATTCTTAAAAATCCCAATGCGCAGTAGTCCAATGCCACGATTATCGCGACCTTGAAAGCCAGCATCTCCGTCGCCCTGTTGGCCAGGATCTCGACGAGCGCCTGGGTCGAGAGGAAGGCCACCGAGAATATCAGCAGCAGCCCCATGACCATGTCCACGTTCCCCGACTCCCCGTACTTCGACCCTATTATGAGCACAAGGCTCATTACGGCGTATGCGGTCGAGAAGAACTCGGACTGGAAGAGGTTCTTTCCCTCGACGAAGACCGACGTGATGAGGGATGCCAGCACCAGAAGCAACAATCCGTAGTATCTCATAGCGATATACCCCGGCTTTCGCAGCTCCGGCGTCAGGAGGCCTTTGGTATCTCCCCCTCCTTCCTCTTCTTGATGAAAATCTCCTCGAAAATCCTTTCCTGCCTGCAGGCGACCTTCTTCTCATGGTCCAGATGCACGAGAGGCAAAAACGTGTCCACGACCTTGCCCCTCTCCCAATGGCCGACCAGCTTGCTGAACTTGACCTCGTTCTCCCTAATGGTGGTCAGCATGTCCCCTATCTTCGAATAGAGGTTGTCTATCCTCCTTGTGATGTCGTCGCTCGATATCTTTATCCTGTCCTTCCTCTTCTGGATCCGAAGCTCTCTTCTCTTCTCGGCCTTTATCACCTTCTTCAAGGATGAGACGAGCTCGGTTATAGTAACCTGCCTTACCGGCTTTCTTCTGGGGACGGCCTCGAGCGGGTCCAGATCCAGCCTCTCCACCTCGGCCTCCTCGAGCTCCGCCAGCTCCTCGAGCTCATCCAGGTCCATGAACTCGTCGGCGTCCTCGTCCATCTTCAGTATCTTTATGTGGTCCGACTTCATCCTCAGAAGTATGCACGCTATGATCACCCATTTGGCGGGGATCCGAAAATCCAGCTCCTTGATCCCCGAGATGTAGTCGGCAAAGCCCCTGGAGAGCAGAAGGATATCCAGGTTCCACGGGTCCATGTTCTGTATGGCGACGACATCATAGAGAATCTGCTCCCAGGAGTTCTCCTGCTTGATCAGCTTAAGGATATCGCCTTCCGACTTGACCACGGGAGCGACGTTCGCCGCCGCTGTCTCGGATTCGGGGGATTCCGGAGAGCATTCGGAATCGCCTTCTTCCAGCCCTTCCTTGATGTCCTCAGCTGCCGGAGCTTCAGAAATATCGGCTTCTTTGTCCCCAATCATATATTTATGTTATTATTGCAGCCAAGATTTATTAACATAGTTCCTAAAGGTACGTCGGGTATATCCGATTGATTCTGACCTGTTCGATATTACGCCTTCGCAGGTCACTTATGATCGCCGTGTTTCCCTCGTTATGCGCCTCGACGCATCCGTTGCATCTCTGGATTTTCTTGACCGCCTCATAGTTATGTTGAGAATAGCGTCCCAGTTGGTCCGTGCTAATCACCGAATTCGGTGACAACCATATCCCATCGACATAAGTGAACACTAGCGGGGCAAATATTCTTCCATCCACACCCACTTCCACGCTGAATTGGCCAGAAAATCCCATAGCAGCTCACCAAGCCTTTGAATGATTATAATAATTATCGATATTCATATTTGCTTCGGCATAGTAGGAAATATCCTGATAAGCTTTTTAAATATTGCTGGTATAAATTGAGTATGGAACTCAAGATCATAAGGGAAGAAAACCCGGTCGATGCGGCCATAGAGCAGCTCAAGTCGGGCAACTTCAGGAAAGCCAAGATCAAGCTGGGCCAGCTCAGGGGCAACCCGGAGGAGTTCATGCGCCTTTTCGATTACCTGACCAAGGGATCGAAGCTTGAGGGGGCGAAGCTCAAGATAAAGGCGGTCCCCGCAAAGGTCAAGTGCCTGTCATGCGACTGGAAGGGCGATCCTGACATTAAGGCCAATGACGTGAGATGCCCAAGATGCCTCAGCGATGTCAGGATCCTGCAGGGCGATGAGTTCCAGATG
>CAYRIP010000097.1:0-3853 GCA_964424395.1 uncultured archaeon
CACGGTATGGCTTCCCGTGAGCGAGGACGGAAACATCGCCGGGGCGCCCATATTCATGATATCCCAGGGCGACCAGTACCTGGGCAGGACCTACATCACGGACATATGCTCCGTCAACGGCATAATAAGGCTTCCGCCGCCGGAGAACGGGGACACCATGCCGGGATGCATAACGATATCGGCCTACGGGCTCTTCTACATACCCGAAGAGGCCGAGTACAGCATATTCACGAACCTCATGTTCATGGACGGCTATGGGATACCCGACGTTGAGAAGGTGTTTGACAACAAGCTGATAAGGATATACAAGCTCGACGTCAACGAGACGGCCCCTGTCCTGTCTTAGCCGCGGCAGCTAGTTGAAGCCAAGGACCATCCGAAGGCCCTTGATGTTCCTCATCAGGTCTCCGGGCGACCTTATCTTCATTATCCTCTTCACGACGTACATGGGCCTGAAATAGAACCTTCTGAAAGCTTCCCTGTGGATCTTCCTGACCTCCGCCTCGTTCTTGTAGCCGAACGGGACGAACACGGGGTTCCACTCGTTGTACTCGTCGAACTTCTTGCTGAGGCGGCCCCATTTCGGGGCCTCGTTGTAAAGCTTCGTGCCGGGAAACGGCGTGGTTATGGTGAACTGCGAATAGTCCGCGTCAAGCTCTATCGCGAACCTTATGGTCTTCCTCCCGAGCTCCGGGGTCTCACCGGGAAGCGCGATCATGAATGATCCCCTCACCTCGATCCCGGCGGCTTTCGTGGCCCTCACGGCCTTCCTGGACATGTCCAGCGTTATCCCCTTCTCGATGTTGTCCAAGAGCCGCTGGTCGCCGGCCTCTATGCCATAGAATATGTTCCAGCACCCGGCGGACTTCATCTTCTTCAGCATGGGGTAATCGACGAAGTTCACCCTTGAGTAGCACGACCAGACGATGTCGATCCTCTCCTTGATTATCCGGTCGCAGAAGTCCATCACCCACTTCCTGTCCATCGTGAATAGGTCGTCCCAGAACGATATCTCCGTCGTGTTGTACTTCTTGATTACATGCAATATCTCGGCTATGACGTTGTCTACGCTTCTTGATCTGTGCTTGAATCCGTAGAGGTCCTTGCAGCAGTAGGTGCACCTGAACGGGCATCCCCGGCTCATTACCATGTTTATAGCATATGGGGAGCGCTTGTACGTGTTGGGCAGGGCCTTGTATACGCGCATTGGAAGAAGATGGCGCGCGGGGAAGGGAAGCGAGTCCAGGTCGTCGACGCGCTCTCCTATGATTATCCTCTTCTTTTTGTATCTGCCCGGGTTCTTGTGTATGTCTATGATCGTTATCTCGCCCTCGCCCACCAGGACGAAATCCGCCCCGGTCCTCTTGAGTGTGCTGTCCGGCATTATGGTCGCGTGCGGGCCGCCGACCCCGAGTAGTATGTTGGGATGGTCCTTCTTTATCCTTCTGCACAGCTTCTCCACCCTCCCGATGGTGGTCGTAAGCGCCGTCATGCCGATGAAATCAGGCTTTATGGCCTCCACGTCCCTTAGCACGTCGCTCATGCCATAGCCAAGCGCCGGCGCGTCTATGATCCTGACGTCGTGGCCCTCCTTCAGGAGGACCGCCGCCATGTATGACAGGCCCAGGGGGGCGAGATGGCCGCCGACGTCGCCTACATTCTTGCTGTATCTCTCATCGACGCTTATCGGTGGGAATATGAGCAGGACCTTCATCGGCTCTCCCCCCGCTTAATAGACACCAAAGCTGACATACCGACCATTTGTATTGTAGACCAAAAATCTTTTTAAGTTGACCTCATGCCCGGCATGTATCGCCTATCGCATCACTAGAATCAGATTATCTGCAGCGACCAGAGCCCGAGGGCGATCACCGCCAGGATGATCTCGACGCCGATTATGCTCAGCACCCAGTCCCTCTCATAGACCTTGTCCTTGAACCTCTTCGCGATGAGGTAGCCTATCGGCTCGAAGCCGTATATCTTGTCCGTGTACTCGAGGCTGCCGTCTGGATGCACCTTCGTCGCGAATGCCTCGGGCAGCTTCATATCAGGATTCCTCTTCTTCTCGATCTTGAACTTCACGAACATGAGCGCGTCGAAGATGTATGGTATGAAAAGTATAAGCGCTATCCTCTCCATGTTCCCGAGTATGGCGATGCAAGCGATCGATGCCCCCACGGAATACGTGAGGCTGTCGCCGGGGAAGATGCTTGCCGGGGGCTTGTTGTACCATAGGAAAGCGAGCAGGGAGAATACCATGCAAAGCGACATCATGGTCACCCAGCTGGACCCGGACATCCAGGCAACGAACCCGAGGGTGGTGAGGATGACCACGCCCATCCCTGCCTCAAGCCCGTTATGGCCCGACATCATGTTGAAGCCGTTTGTCGCCCCGATGATCCCCAAGGGTATTATCAGGAGCGGGAAGAACAGGCCGAAGTCAACGAACCCTAAGAATGGGATGCTTAGGACCGATTGTCCAGCGTTCACGACCGCAAGCGGTATCGCTATAGGGATCGTGAACATGACCTTTATGTGCCTCCACTTCTCCGCGGCGGACCTCTTCCTCAGGAGGACCTTTATGACATCGTCTATGAACCCCACGAAGCCTGCGAGAAGAACGGTCACAAGCATTGCGAAGATCTCAACGAGCATCACGGTGTCTACCAGATAGAACGTCTTGATGGAGATGTACAGGAGAATCCCGAAGACGGCGCCGATCATAACAACGACCCCGCCGGGCTCGGCCACGATCGGCTTTGGGTCCGGCCTGCCCATGTCCTTTCCGACGAGCCCTATCTCCTTCATCTTCCTTTTCCAGCCCGGCGTGATGAGGAACGTCAAAAGGAACGACAATACGAAGCACGTGAACAGTATCAATTCCATCGGTCGACCACCATATGAATTTTCCCTTCTTTTAATTTTGCGGCATTCCTTAATAATATTGGCATCATATCCCGTTTCCCCGCAAGTTTTAAAGATTTACGTGTCAGCGAGAAATAATATGGTTATGGAAAGAAAGCAAGGAAGTGACGGGGCCGTCGTCGCGGCGGCCAGGGCTGCAGATGACGTGCAAAAGGCCGTCGGGCGTGTCCTGGGCCTTATCGGGGGGATAGGCGACGGAAAGAAGAGCGCCCTGATAAAGCCCAATGTCGTATTCGCGATCAGGCCTTCCAGCGGCATAGTGACCAATCCGCTCGTCGTCGAGGGCATAATACAGCATCTCGTATCGAATGGGATGAAGCCGGAGAACATCACGGTCGGCGAGTCGGGGTCCATGGGTTTCGATACCGGAAAGGCGTTCAGGAAGACCGGCATCAAGGAGCTTTGCGAGAAGCACGGCATAAAGACGATGGACTTCCGCGGCGATGAGACGGTGACAAGGGTTGTCGCAATAGACGGGCGCGACATCAGGATCGACTTCGCGAAGGCCGTGTTCGACTCCGATATCGTCATCAACGCGCCCGTCATAAAGACGCATTTCCAGACGGGCGTGTCCATGGCTGTGAAGAACATGTTCGGCGCCGTCGGCTTCGAGTCGAGGAAGACGATCCACAAGTACTGCCTGGAAGCTGGCCTGGCCCGCATAAGCAAGGAGCTCCCCCCATATGTCACGGTGGGAGACGCCACGATCGGGCTTGAGGGCTACGGCCCCTCGATAAAGGGAACGCCCGGGAATTGGGGGCTTGTGTTCGCCAGCAGGGACCCGGTAGCCCATGACTCGACGGTATGCAGGCTTTTCGGTGCGGACGTCCCGGCTCACGTCAGGATCGCCGCAGAAATCGGTGTCGGGGTCGCGGACCCGGCCGGCATAAGGATAGTCGGGGAGGATGCAGGCTCTCTTAAAAGGAAG
>CAYRIP010000098.1:0-885 GCA_964424395.1 uncultured archaeon
ATTGGCTGACTCCATTGACTTTAAAGATCCGGTGTAATCATTGTGGAACATTGGTCTTCCACCGTGGATTGGCAGGATTTATCGATTGGCAGTTAATGGATTGCTTCACCAGTACTTCACCGTTCGGTATGCGGAACATTCTCTAATGGGATCATCGCTCGTTATCAAGGTTTTATGGAAAAATGATAGGGATGACGCCGTTTCTTGGCATAACGCTCATATCGATAGCCCTGTCTTTCACAATATCGGTGATATACAGGGTTCTGACAAAGCCCGACGAGGTCCGGAAAGCCAAGCAGGACATGAAGTTCTTCAAGAAGAAGATGAGCGAGGCCCAGAAGGCCGGGGACAAGGACAAGGCCAGCGAGTACGCCAGCGAGATGATGAAGGCGAGCCAGATGCAGATGAAGCACAGCATGAAGCCCATGATGGCGACCATGATACTTTTCATATTCCTGCTCGGGTGGCTGAACGGGAACTACGGCGGGGTCAGCGCGGACCTGGGGAAGAATCCCGACGCGACCTTCGACTACGCCGGCATGGAGCATGAGATAAACTACGTGAAGGCCGCCGGGGAGGATGGCTCCGGTTTCACGATCGGGGTTGACCTGGACGACGACGGCCAGTTCTCCCAGGAGGAGACGTTCGACCGCGGGGAGGTGTTCTCGTACAAGGGCGCGTACTGGAGGGCGAATCCCGCGATGGAGGGTTTCTTCATGTTCGCGACGGAGAAGGAGGACTCCGTGCATTTCGAGATGCTGGTCGCGCAGCTGCCGTTCGAGCTGCCGTTCCTGGGATCCTACCTGACATGGTTCTGGTGGTACCTATTCCTGAGCATTCCGTCGACTATTGTGTTTCGGAAGCTGCTTGGGGTGGAATAGAACA
>CAYRIP010000098.1:895-3773 GCA_964424395.1 uncultured archaeon
GCAGCTCCTATCGCAAAGAAGTCTCCGCCCGCCGGGATGAAATCGAGAAGCTTCAGCAAGAACCCAGTCAGCACTCCGGGCGGCAGGTCCAACATACACTACCAGAAGAAGAAGCCCGCCATAGCCAAGTGCGCGATATGCAAGAGGCCGCTGCACGGCGTGCCGAGCGACCTGCCCGCGCAGATTAGGAAGCTGAACAAGACCCAGAAGAGGCCGGACAGGCCATACGGGGGCAACATGTGCTCATCATGCTCAAGGGAGACATTAAAATCGAAGAACATTGCGAGGTGGAAGAATGATTGATGTAGGAAGGATATGCGTTAAGACCGCCGGCAGGGAAGCCGGCAAGTTCTGTATAGTCGTGGAGGTGCTCAAGGACAGTTTCGTAACGGTCACCGGGCCTCTTGCCGTGACTCACGTCAAGAGGAGAAGGTGCAACATTGAGCACCTGGAGCCCACGCCCGAGGTCATAAAGATCAAGAAGGGCGCGAGCGACGACGAGATAATCGGGGTCTACACGAAGGAAGGCATCTTCAAGAAGATGGGATCCGAGCCTCCGAGCGCCAAGGACATGGAGGCGGCAAAGGAGAAGGAGAGGAAAAGAGCCGCCGAGATGAAGAAGGCCAAGGAGAAGCCAAAGGCCAAGGAGAAGCCCGAGGCCAAGAAGGAGCCAGAGAAGAAGCCCGAGCACAAGGCCGAGAAGAAGGAAGGGCACAAGAAGCCCGAGCACAAGGAAAAGCCTTCAAAGAAGCCCGAGAAGAAAGAGCATAAGAAGCCTTCGAAGAAGAAAGACAAGCCCAAGAAGAAGTGAACAGAACAAATCCATTCAGAAGCTTCTTGAGGCCTGAAGGACCTCCAGCTCGCTGACGCCGTCTATAGCCCTGATCTTCTCTTCAAGCTTGTCCTGCTCGCCGCCGGCGTCAGGTATCATGGCCGTGAGCTTGATCGCGCTCAGGCCGAATCCTATCGGCTCTTCCTCTAGCCTCTTGGGCTCCAGCTTCTGAAGCTCCGACTTGACATGCTCAAGCTTGTCCGGCCCGCTTGGCAGGATCTTCAAAACGAGGATGACGTCACCCATAAGAATCACCGATCAGGGCCCCTCGAACCCGCACTTCTTGCACTTATACTTGTTGACGAGCTTCCGGCACCTCTCGCACCTGATTATCTCGTCCTTTCCGCAGTCGGGACAGGGGAATTTAATCCAATAGCTCTCGGTCTCCACCCTCTTCCCGCAAGAAACGCATTTCAATGTCATATCCGGCCTCTAGTTAATTTTAACTGTATTTGTAAATAAAGTATATAAAAGTATGGGCCCGTGGCCTAGAATTCCGATCAGCTCGAATGAACGGGATGGGCAATATGGATAAGGCGCAGGATTGCGGATCCTGAGATCCCGGGTTCGAATCCCGGCGGGCTCATGCTTTTATTCTTTTTTCATTTGGCTTGTATCAATACTGTCTGATGGCGTCCAGCTCATCGTCGGTCAGCCCAATCTCCTGAGGAAGCTCTTGTCCCTTCTTCAGCATGAATCGCATGAACGGGAGATAATCTCTTATCACGACCCTGCCGGAGACATGCAGGTGCTTGCCAAGCTTTGTCGAGAGCGATTTCAGAAGCGCCCTCCTGTGCTTCGTCTGCCCCATCCGAATGATCCTGTATGGGGGCTTGAATGGGACGAACCCGTGATGCTCGTCCTTGAAGAGCGAGATTCCCGACATCATGTCCACCATATACGCCTTGAACCTCCAGTTCTGCTGCTTGGAGACGAGGGACCGGAACATGTCCGCCTTCGCCAGCAGCTCGTATCCGTCGGCGAGAGAGCGCTTGTCCTTGTATGCGACGGAGAGGTTGCTCTCAAGCCACCAGAAGACCTCGTCGGGATCCTTGTCTATCTCCCAGACCACCTTCCTGGACGCCTTCAGCGAGCCTGAGAAGAATAATGTGGGCAGTACGTCGATGATTGTCCTCTCCCTCTCCCTGAAGCCCAGGGATTCAAGGTCCTTTTCCTTAACCGTGTCCTTGCCGGTCGAGAGGAGCTGGAAGTCTATCACGGCCGACCGCATGTCGCCTGATGCCCATCTGGCAAGGTCCTTTAGGACGTTCTCTTCGGCGTTCTTGCCCTCCATCTCGGCTATCTCCTTTAGCCTCTTTGCGATGCTCGGGTACGGGACCCGGTTGAACTTGACGAGCTGGCAGTGCTGACGAAGGGAGCGAAGCTTTGGCTTGTATGGGTCGTTTGCGATAAGTATCATCGGGAACTTGGAACCCTTTATGATCTTCAGGAGGCTCGCTGCGGCTCCCCGCTCCCTTCCGCTGATGCCGTCGACCTCGTCGATAAGGATGATCTTTCCCTTGTGGAAGAGCGTTTTCTGCTTAGAGCTCTGCTCCAGCAGCCCCTCGAGGTCACGGCCGGACCTCGAATCGCTGGCATTCACCTGGACCAGCATCCAGTCCCTCTCAGAAGCAGCGATCTCTGCCAGCAGCGTCTTTCCGACGCCTGCTGGCCCGTGGAACATAAGGGCCTCCCCCGGGCGCCAATTGTTCAGGAAATCGTATGTCTGGAAGATCGCCTTCTTCTGGCCGACCATCTCCTCCAGCCTCTTCGGCTTGTGCTTGTCAGTCCAAAGCATCATTTAAGAAACACCCGTTACGACAGAGGCCCTGCCAGGGACCTGATAGTTATAGGATATCGGGATTATTAATATAGCTTCAGCGACTAAGAAATGAGCATGGATATCAAAGCGAGGGCAAGGGAGATCCTGCTGAAGGCGAAGATAGACAAGATGCTGTTTAGTTTCATCGTAAAGGTGCTCGCGAGCACCACCCTGACATTCGCCGTCACCTTCGGGATACTTTTCTCAGTGATTTTCCTCTTCCA
>CAYRIP010000099.1:0-3772 GCA_964424395.1 uncultured archaeon
CTGTCCTGGCCGGCGCAGCTCAGCCATATCAGCCAGAAGTTCTTATAATCCGTGAGCTTCTCTTTTAGGTGCCCCATTTCATCACTGTTTATATATTATTGTATGAACATATAAATATTTTTGGGTTAATTTCGAAAATTTTTTAGAGCACCCCTCCCACAGGCTCAGTGATGTTTGTTGTTTTTATAAAAAAATTATTCACAAAAGTAGTATGAATGTATAATAAATCGTATAATATTACGAATGTATGAGCCATTCTATGAGGGCACGTCTGGTTCAGGCCGTGCCGCCAAGCTCCTTGAGCTTCTCCAGGTTGCGCTTCCTCAGCTGGTTATAGGCCTTCTCAGAGATGATGCCTTCGTTGAACTCCTTCTCGAGAAGTCCGAGGACCTTCTTTATCTTCGCCTTCTCTACTTCCCTCCTGGCCGCCGCCGCGGCATCCTCCTCGGCATACCTTCCTCTCATGGCTGGCCCGCCACCTATCATCTCCTTTGCGGCTGTCGTTTCGGGAATCTCCCTTTTGAACATCCTCCCGATCCTCTTCTTGTACTTGCTGAGGACTATGACGAGCACAAGGATGGAGATTATCAGTATCATGATGAGGGTTAGCATCCAGTCGGGTATCATGAACATGGTTATCGCCTTCAGAGGGGGGGCACTCCTAAGCAGCTCCCTTCCCCTCTCAAGCAGCCTCCATCCGGTGGTAACGGCGTTCAGGGCCTCGTCGTACATCTTGGCATCCAGATATCCTTCGGTCGTGTCGATCTGGTGCTGGATCTCGTCGATGATATCGTAGACCCTCGAAAGGTCCAGCAGGCCTTCCTCAGCTGTCGCATTGACGTCGTCCCTGAAGTTCTCGAACTCCTCCTTGAGCTTCTTGAGCTGGTACCTGACAAGCTCCTCTCTGGATCCGAACACTATGACAGATGTCAGCTCCTCGTCGTATGTCCCGTTCGCCGTGGCGTTGATCGTGCCGAAATACTGCTTCGCCTCGGTCCCCTCAGGAACGAGAAGGTTTATTACAAAGGTCTTGCCAACGCCGGGATTGAGAAGGGGTATCATAAGGGGCTCGACCGTGTACCATGTCGATGGGATGCCTTCGATCCTTATCCTGATGTTGTGCAGAATGGTCGTTCCTGTGTTGTTCACTGTCACGGACGGGTACTGGGCCCAGCCTGCCTCCGTGGTTATCTCCTCGGGAAAATCGACTATCTCCAACTGAGGCTTCGGAGGCGGTCCCACGGGCCCCCCGGGCCCCTCGGGGCCGGGCTCTCCCGGCGAGGGCTCCGGGCCTGGCTCAGGACCTGGTGGCCCCCCCTCTATGGTCTCGAACTCCCAGAACGCTCCCGCCCTGTAGGGCCCGTACTGGATGACGACTGTGATCCTCACCCATCCAAGATAAGATATGCCGGGGATGTCGATGTAATGGTCAAGGACCGAATTGCCAGCGACCTTGATTGTTGTCCCGCCCGCCCGCAGGCCCTGCCCGGTGCTTAGTACCGTGAGGTTCCACGCCAGGTCCACGTCCACCTCCTCATCGCCGGTGTTCGTCAGCTTGGCCAAAGCCTGGAGGTCAGGTATCGTGTTGTCCGTGTCAGTCACGTTGACGTCGAAGAGCGCGCCCACAAGCCTCTGGAAAAGGTCCTTCGTGACGTTGTTTCCGTCCTTTGTCACCGTAACCTCCCATCTGAATATGCCGGCTGCAAGGAACTGCGAATCGACCGTCCAGTTATACCTGCCCGGACCCAGCTGAACAGGTGCTCCCGGACTTATGGGGAATCCGGTCGATGAGTAGAGGGTAGCGGTAATAGAGTCGGGATCCACGTTCTCGACGCCGCTAGTCACTATCGCAACGATGGACAGGTCTTCGGTGGTCTGCGCTATCCTGTCAAGACCCTCAAGCTCCAGATGCAAAAGGCCCGGCTGGGTTTCGACGACCGTGAAGTTTGACATGGACGTGTTGGATATCACCAGGCCGATCGGCGTTTCGTTGAACACCGTTTGGGCTTTGATATCATAGGAGCCCAGATGGGCGTCAGACAGAAGTGCGAAATTCGGCAGGATGTCAGGCTCGCCGCAAAGGTTCGTCAAGAAATCAGCATCGTTGAGGTTCAGGGTCCGGTTGGTCGGGTCCGTGATGCCCATGCTGACGTTGGCCCCCTGAAGGTCATAGCCGGCCAGGTCCGTTATCTTGTAGCTCACAGACCCTGTCTCTCCCTGGTAGTACTTCCCGCTGCCCCTTGTCGTCTGGAGATTCACAAGAAGCACGGCGTAATCGTAAAAGCTTGCGTTCTCCGTCTTGTTGAGCCCTATGTTGTCCTCGGTGTAAATGGAGATGGTGTAGTTGCCCCTCAGCAGGCTGCTGCCCCATGTCCCGTTGACGCTGTCGAATGGGTACCCGATCAGGTATTCATACGGGTCGGTTCCCCCGCCGAAGCGCCTCATGTCTATGCTATCGACCGTGAGGTCCGGCCTGATGACATTTATCGAGGTGAAGACTATCGGGATGCCAGACTGGCTTGTCACGTTGGCCCATATCTCAAGGTTTCCCAGCTGGGGGATGTTCGCCGGATTGACGGTGATGCCTATGAGAGGGGCAACGTTTGGCGTGAGCACGACATTCAATTGGAGCAGTGAAGGCGAACCTGAAGCGGCTGTGATGCTATAGCTGGAATTGTACAAAGAGATGTTGGCCCCCGTGACGTTGTAGAATACGCTGAACATAAAGGCAGTCTGATTCTCAACCTCGAAATTGACGTATTCCGTCCAAGTATAGTTCAGCATGCTTGCCGGAGAAGTGGAGGGAGCGATGCTGAAAGTGATGTTGACGTTCCCGGTGTTGTTGATGGTGACGTTGCATACAATCCCCGTCTCAGGAGATTCCGCGTGCTCGCAGTAGCGCGTTGAGGGATCGTCCACGGCCCATGTCCTGCTGGCAGGCACCGTGACCGCCAGGTTTATGGTCTTGTTCCCCCCGTTGGCCGAAGTGGTGTTGAGGTATCCCACATAGACGCCCGGAGGATAGCTCAGCGGCACGGTCACGCTGACATTCACCCTGACAAAGGACCCCGTCGAAAGGTTTCCACCGGATGTCGCTGAGACGTTCGGGATCACAGAAATGGTGAAATCCTTAAGCTGGGAGCCCGGGTCCTCCACTATGAACTGCATCCCTTCCACCAGGTCGTTACCGGAGCAGTTCATCGTGAAGTTTCCTATTATCCCAGTGGTGCCGTGCATTACGCTCCCGTTGACGTCGTCCTCGGGTATGGAAAGGAAGACATTCGAAAGGACCGTTATGTTCACAAGCGTCGAATTCGTCCTTATGCCTATCTCGGGATTGTCCCAGACGACGCTCACGTTGACGGTGTAGTTGCCGGAAGGCGTCCCATTCGATACTGTTATCACGTATGATCCGAAGCATGACTGGAGGCTTCCCCTGTCCCCGCATTCGTAATTGGTGGTGTTGCTAGTGTTTATGAGGGGATCGGAAAAGCTCAGCGTGATGTTTACCCCATAAGCCGAGGCGTTCCCCGTGTTGGTCGAGTTCACGAAGAAACCGAAGGACTGCCCCTTGAAGTATGTGATGTTCTCCGCTATGAAGCTTGCTGGGGACACATTGAGCGTCATGTTCGTGCCAGAAACCGTTATGTTCACGGGAAGCTCCTCGTACCCGCCGTTATCGCTGCTGACGTTGAGGATGCCTACGTAGTCCCCGCTCGGGTAGGCGCTGACCACCTCAAGGAAAATCTGCACGCTTGTCGAATTCCCAGCG
>CAYRIP010000100.1:0-3751 GCA_964424395.1 uncultured archaeon
CGACAGGGCCAAGTAGATGAGCAGGGAGAATATGAACACGATCCCGAGGACAGCACCGGTCATATAGATTATTATAATTATTCATATATATTTAGAGAGGAGGCCCACGTTTCAGGCCAAGTCATTTCACAAAGAGGTTACAGTGACAGTGGCCCATTTCCTTTATCTCGTCCTTGTGGTATACGCATGGGCAGATAATCTTTTTGTCCTCTTCATTGTTCCCAGTGACCATCCTGCAGGGGCAGTATCTGGCCCCATGCCTCTTCTCGTTAGCGAGAAGCCCGAGGCATAAGGCCTTGACGATGCTCCTGTCGGGATTGAGCTTAAAGCCGCTGAGCTTGGCATATCGCTCGTACCCTTCTATCATCTTATCGACTTTCTCTTCCATAAGAACCCATAACACCGAAAGGTTGAAAAATATTAAGATAACTGCGTTTCATTGCATATCCGTCTATTTCGTTATAGCGTCTACGGGGCACGAATCGATCGCATCAGCCACGCAGCCAGACTTTGGGTCCTTCACATGGGACTTCCCGTCGTCTTTCATCTCGAACCCGTCAGGGCAGACCGCCGCGCAAGCGCCGCAACCTATGCACTTCTCAGCATCCACTTTTACCATCATTCACACCTCCAATTATCTGAATTATATCATCGTTTATTATAAAGTTATCTAATTTCCAGCCCAGTGGTGAAGAGTAAAATTCACCGAATGAAGAGCTCATTCGAATGGTTCCCCCAACATTCTGACTTCACAGACTGTGAGTGCGGGGTATTCGCCATAACCGGCATCTTCGTGGTTCAAAGCCATATCCGTATCTTCGGCGCCGGGAGGGATGACATAGAAATGACCGACCATCGCATAACCCATTCCGAAATGTTCTCCAACATCCCCTACCCAAAACACTTCCGCCTTTTCATCATAACTCAAATTAATCGCATTGGCGCTCGGATAACAACCAGTTCCCAATTTATTTTCATCGATCCCAAGAAATCTGGTGATCTTGTCTTTCAGCAGCATAAGGATTATTGCTAAAACGTTTATTAATGATTGATGATGCTCCCCATATCCCTATTCATCTGAGATCCTCTTGAAATCCTCAATGAGCGTATACCTCATGTTCGGATTGTATACGGCAGAGGCCGGGTGGTACAGCGGGATTATCCTGGCATCCAGGAGCAGGTTCTTCACCCGAAAAGTCTTCCCGTGGATCCTGCCGATGGGTTCGGGCTTCAGTCCGTATTTCTCAAGGATGTAGCTTGCTGCGAAGTTGCCCATCGGGCAAATGGTCTTCGGGGCGATCAGCGCTATCTGCCTGTCCAGATACGCGGTGCATGAACGGATCTCCTCGGCCTGTGGATTCCTGTTCCCCGGAGGCCTACACTTCAGGATATTCGCTATGAAAACGTCCTTTCTCTTGATCCCGGCCGAGCCGAGCAGCTCATCCAGGAACATTCCCGCCCGTCCCACGAAGGGCCTTCCCTGCATGTCCTCGTTGGATCCGGGCGCCTCGCCGATGAGCATTATCCCTGCGTCAATGCTTCCCTCTCCTGGGACCGCCTTGTTCCTTGTCTTATGAAGCCCGCAATCCCTGCAGGAAGACACCTCAGCAATTAGAGCTTCCATCTCGTCAGCCTTGCCCATCTTGAGCCTAACCCCCTAGCAGCATCTTGGTGCAGACCATGAACGAAATGCCTATTAAGAAGAAGACGAAAGATATGGCGACCTTCTTCATGTCGGTCTCCTTGTGCAGCTCCGGGATCAGGTCAGACGCCGCTATGTATAAGAAACCCCCTGCCGCAAAGGACAGAAGGAACGGGGTGTAATTCCCAAGGCCTGTGATGAAGAATCCGATTACTCCCCCGACCATGCTCATCAGCTGGGAAGCGAAATTGTATAGGAGGGCCTTGTTCTTCTTTATCCCCCCGTATATGAGTATGCCGAAGTCTCCAAGCTCCTGTGGTATCTCGTGGCCTATGATCATAGTCGTCGTGACTATTCCGAAAGGAACGCTTATGATGAAGCTGGCAGCGATAATAAGGCCGTCTATGAAGTTGTGGACGCTGTCGCCGATTAGTATCAGATAGCTGAAGGCGTGGACATCGCAATGTCCCTCGTGGCAGTGATGCCAGTGGAGGAACCTCTCGAGGACGAAGAATGTGGAGAATCCCGTCAAGAGCGTAATGAAGGCCATGTCCATGTCCATCATCTCTATGGATTCCGCCAGGAGATGCATCAAGCCTCCGGCGAGCAGGGCGCCGGCTGAGAATGCCACGAGCACGAGTATTATCCTCTTGAGCATGTTCTCCTTCAGGAAGAGCGACAGGGCGCCAACGAACGCGACGAGTCCGTTTATGAACGTGGCCAGGATTATGAGTAAAAGCGTTGACATACGGTTAATATGGAGCGGTTCTAAATAAATCTTTCTTTTCCGCCTGAATAGGGGAAATTACGCTCGTCAGGGGGAGTGGGTGTGGTGGGAACATTTATAAATTTCATTATGTGATAATTTGATTATGTCTGTTTACTCAAATCCTTGGGAAATAGACGCGATCAGGGGGATCATCCGGGAAGTTATGGAAAAGCATTCACTTCTTGACGACGAGCACCTTGTCCGGGTCGTCGCCACGGAGGCGCAGTGCTATGGTATAAAGTGCGACATATCCGCCCCCATTGCATGGAATCTGATCGAGAAGAATGACATATTAGTCCCTTGAGCAGAGCCTATTAAAGGTATTTCCATTCTAAAGAACATGTGCCATTTCTTATCCATAGGTATTCCGTAAGAGGGCATTACGTCAAGAATTTATATCATCCCGCCTAAATTAATCAATTATGAAAAGGCCACTGATAAGCCTGACGAGCGATTTCGGCGTCCAGAGCCAGGGGATCGGCTGCATGAAGGGAGTCGCCCTCGAGACCTCTCCCGATGCTAACGTCATAGACCTGATGCACGGCCTGCCCGATTTCGATCTGAGCGCCGCTTCAAGGACCATGGAGACCGTTATGTTCTTGCCGGTCGGATTCCACGTATGCGTGGTGGACCCGGGCGTCGGGACGAGCAGGAGGGCTATAATCATCAAGACGAAGAGGGGAGATTACCTTATCGGCCCGGATAACGGGGTCCTCATATCCGCTGCCAACATCCTCGGGGGCTGCGTCAAGGCGGTTGAGATCACTAACCCCAAATACATGAGGCATCCGGTTTCACCCATCTTCCATGGCAGGGACGTATTCGTTCCGGCGGCAGCCCTGCTTTCCGTCGGCGTCAAGATGGAGGAGTTCGGAAATGTGCTTAAGTTCGATAGCCTTGTCAAGCCGCCATACGAGGAGGCTTCAATAGTAAACGGCACCATCCAAAGCCGTGTCATTATGGTCAACAAGTTCGGGACGCTCATCATGAACATACAGCATCCACTTCTGAGCAAGTTCGGCATCAAGAAGAACGACAAGCTGATTCTGGAATTCGCCAAGAAGAAGCAGATCGAGGTTCCTTTCGTGGACACCTTCGGCGAGGTCGGGATGGGACAGCCGCTTTTAATGCCGGATGACTACGGCAGGACGGTGGCGGCAATCAACATGGGAAGCTTTTCCAAGACCTTCGGCGTCAAGAGCGGAGAGAGATGCACCATCAGGAAGAAGAATTGATATTCAGATTCCATTTTTCAGCTTACATATCAATCTTATATCTGCTTTGACAGCATCTAATTGGGATTGTCTCTTGCGAAATCCGGCTTGGGTGCCGTCCTCGTG
>CAYRIP010000101.1:0-3678 GCA_964424395.1 uncultured archaeon
CATCGGCTATGGCAACGCCGAGAAAATCACCAATTCATCATCTACTGGTATGACTCCAGGTATCTCGCTATGGGATTGATATTTCCATCTGCCCTGATAGGAAGATGCTGAGGGGTAAATGAGGAGACATAGTCTTCCTGCTCAGACCCGATGGTACCGGCTGCCAGACCCTGTAGCATCCTCTGCAGTGGCAGTCCCTGGAATATCTTGAGTTTCTCAAGACCCATCCACTCAATCGGCGCGTTGCGAATGGAATATCTCAGGTCCATCCTCAAATATGTCTCGAATTTCTGCCATTTGGATGGGGCTTCATATTTATATACGGCTCCGTGTGGCGTGGTTGCGACCATGGTCCTCTTTCCAATCTGGCCAATAAGAAATGCTTCGTGTTCGGAATACTGTGGCTCATACCCGGTAGGGTCTGGAGCTCTGCTCGTATCCCCATCCGTCAGTTCATGAAGACATTTGGCTCTGATGAAATCTCCTCGCCTGCCTTTTCCACTTAGCACGGCCTTGACAATGGCACCACCAACTGCCAATTCCTTATCAATAGACCCTTCTCCCATCATCTGCAACTGTGCAGTTGTAGGCTGCCTGTCAGGTGACTTATAATCAATGGGCGTCTCAAGTCCGTTATCATTCCTTCTGAAAGTGTAAACTTCCTCAGTCTTCAATATTCCGCCCGGGAAATTGAGAATGGAATAAGCATTCTGGAAACCGAAACAGTGCTCAGGCAAATCCAGCATGTTGAGACCGTGTTTGTGCTTGGTGAAGTTTGCGGCATCCCTCCCACCGCCTTTCAAAGCTGTGTAGAACTCGGGACCAACTCCGTAAGCATTCCAGTCAGGAAGGGCGCTGATTATCCTCTCTGTGCCCCAAGCGAGTGGATATATCAATGCCGATTCCATCCTGCTAATATGTTTTTCCTTGTTAATTTTTGACATGTTAATACACCTGCTTTTTAGGCATTGCTCCCTATGTTTTTTAAGTCAATCTCCTCGGCTTCGAGGGCATAGAGCATGCTGCCCTTCTCCCTGGAGGATAGGTCCATCTGATCGTCTCCCTTGACCATCGACATGAGCATGTCTAGGCCCTTCCCATACCTGCCAGCTTTTCGCATCAAGTTTCCTTGCATTCTCCATCACCCCTTAAGCCGCCAGCTGGAGAGGTCGCCTGTATTCGCTGAGGGCGAACCCGACCGCCTTGTCTGTCTCTGCCAGCTTGATCACATTCCGTTCAGCGTATTGCTCTGCCGCCTGCTCGTTCCTAATGCCCTCATTCTTGTGACCGTACTCATGGCCGAGCGTCAGCAGCGTCTCAACGAAATCTGTGGCATATTCCCTGGCCTTATTTCTGACACCCCTTGTGAAGCTGCTAATATACTTGCCAGCCTTCCTGACAAGGCTGTCATCAACATATATGCCCTCGTCTGCCCCGTCCGGAACCGCAGCGCCAAATACATATTTCCTTTTACCCGTGACTTCCTGAAGCCATGGCTGCGTCGCGCGTCTAGCGCCATATATATCCAGAATCGTGTCGATCTGAGAGCTTCCTCCAGGCACATCCCCATCGGTTGGGCTTCCCGTCCTTGCATAAGCATAAGCCGTTATGCCTTCCCTGGAATATCCTCTTATGACACCCTTTCCTATCTCAGCGACCTTCTTTCCTATTGCACCGGCAATCCCTGCCAATATGCCATCGGATCTTGCCAGAGCCTTTCCGGCATTAATACTCTCATCGAAAAGAGCATGTTCAGTATCGCTTTTCGTGAATCCTTGAGGGCCGAAGCTTAAGAACTCCCCAGGGCCAGGGCCAGGAGTGATAGTAGCCGTTCTTCTTCCACCTTGAGAGATGTTTCCTGTCACTTTTATCACCTTTTTCACTACTTAGTAGTTAATACTACTATTAATTGCTTTATAAAGCTATCGTATGACCCGATTGCTATCGGTTCACATTATCTAAGCAGCCCTCCTCAGCTGCGATGCCACGTTCTTTCCGTAAACGCTCTCAATAGAGCTTATCAGGAGGTCGTCCCTTCCGAAGTAGGCAGCCTCCCTATGAAGCTTGTCCAGATCTCTTGTGATATAATCATCGGACGCTGATGCACGCTTCCACTTGGTGGAGTCAACAGTGACGTATCCGGTCCTTTCCTGATCAAGGACATTGGAGAGGGCCGCATCCCCCAAGAGTATTCCCCGCTCATGGTATCTTCTAAGTCCGCTCAGCGTGGATTTGACAGCTTCGGCATCCCCATTCTGAAGGGTCCTCTCCAGGACAGCATCACGGGCTCCCTGAACGTATTCCTGCGCTATCAGCTTATCATCTATCCTTCTTGCGGGAGGGGAGAAACCTGCTATCCTTCCCGCGGATACGACTGCTTCAGCCCTTTGGGATGCGGTCTTGGAACCACGGGCTTTCCATTTGTGGTCCTTGTTCCTGAAAGCCTTTACGACGAAACGGGAACCAGGCACCCTGTAAGATACGGTTTCGCCACCCTCACCGATGGTCTCAGCGCCGGGTATTGAAGAAATATACGACTGCTCTTTACGGCCCAAATATCCTCTTTCAGTGTTGTAACTGGTTTTGAATGTGAATTTAGGTCACCTCTAATTAGTAGTTAATTTGACCCTTTATAAAGGTATGTATTGGACGCTTGATATCGTTTAGTATAGTGAAAAACGCATTTTTTCGCTGTTTTACGGATTTTGCGTGATGCGCCGCAGCATATCGGTTATAGATTATCTGAGAAATGTATCCGATCCTTCAGCGATCCGAGCCATTCCCGCTCTATGAAGTGCATCCTGCCTGGGATGATGACAACAGCGGGTGGCTTGAGCGGCTGCCTAAGGAGGTTCTTTACCGAATCGTATCTGATGACGCTCTTCTTCGTGCCGATCCCAGATGCGGCAACGACATTCATGTCTGGAGCAAGAACGCCCTTCTTCCTTTTCTTCTCAATGCCAAGAAGTATCTCAAGGCCGAGCCCTGTGTCCATATCGACGTCCAGGAGGAAAAGCGTATGCATGCCGTTCTTCCTGTTGATGACGCCGGCGTCGTAGAATGAGGTCGGGGCGTATCCCTTCTGCGGCTTTACGACGGTAGCCGTCTTGCCGAAATTGTAGATGTTCAGGCCGGTCTCGGCGATCGCCGTAAGAATAGAGCTAGCATGTATGACCTGGAAAGGGATATTGCCATGCTTCGCGTCCATGAGCAGGTTTATGTGGGTGGTGGCGGAAAGCGGGTCTCCCGGGACGAGCAGCGCTATGTCCTTGCCCTTGGCCCCCTTCACGAAGCTTTCCGACTTATCCTCCAGGTCGCGCCTCTCAAGGACCTTGACCTTCTTGCCGATCTCTATTTCCAGCTTGCTCAGGTCCCCCTGCCATATCGCTGTGTACAGCTCGGCGTACACCTCGTCCGACCTTTTGCATGCGGCCAGCCCACGCTGGGACATGTCGGACTCGTCCCCTATTCCCAAGCCGATCATGTAAAGCATTCATTCACCTCGAAAAAAGAATCTCTATAACGTCGCCGTCACGCAACTCATGCTCGGCCCCGACCTTCTTCTTATCGATGTCGAGCCCGCCTATGAACTTGTCCGCCATGTCAGAATGGACCTTTCCTGCGAGGTCCTTCAGGGTCGTCCCCTTCCTCACGAGATGCGCATCCGGCAGAACGTTC
>CAYRIP010000102.1:0-3669 GCA_964424395.1 uncultured archaeon
CCGTCCATGCTATCATCGCGGCGTTGTCGCCTGAGTATTCCCTTGGGACCACAGCGAACCTGCCGCCCCTCTCCTTGCACATGATACCAAGCATCTCCTGAAGCCTCGAGTTAGCCGCCACCCCGCCGGTAAGAAGCACCTCGCTCTTCCCCGTATGTGCAAGCGCCCTCTCGACCACCTCCGTCAGCATCGCGAACGTTGTCTCCTGCAGCGAAAAGCATACGTCCTGCAAGCTGCTCCCGTTCGTAAGCTTCTTCGCCGCCTCGGTGACTATTCCCGAGAAGGAGAGGTCCATCCCCTTCACAACGTATGGCAGGCCTGTCCATTTCCCTCCCCTGGCGTGCTGCTCTATCTTGGGCCCGTAGGGGAATTCGAGATTCGCCTGGCGTCCGAACTTGTCAAGAGCGTTTCCTATGCCGATGTCCTGGGTCTCGCCGAATATCCTGTACTTCTCCGATACGAACGCTATCACCTGGGTGTTCGCCCCGGATACGTAAAGGGTGACAGGGTCCTTAAGCTTCGTTTTCAGCCGCCCTATCTCTATATGCGCTATGCAGTGATTGACCCCTATTAGCGGCTTCTTGGTCATCTCCGAGAGCGCAACAGAGAAATTGAGGCCCGCGTATAGGCATGGCGGGAGGCCGGGTCCCTGGGAAAATGCTATGATGTCGATATCATCCAGCTTCTTTCCCGCTTGATTAAGCGCCTCTTCCATTACATTCTCAGCGATGTCCTCATGGTGCTTCCTCGCGTCCATGGGAACGATGCCCCAGCCGACCCTGGGCTTGTATGTATCCCTTGCGTTTGCCAGAATGTTTCCGTCACCGTTAGCGATCCCAACGCCAAAGGTGTGAGCCGTTGATTCCACTGCTAAGCAGAGCATGGATACAATATTGGCTCCATCATTTAAAAAATTCGACCGTTTCGGTTGTTTATTCTTGAGAGACATGCCTTATGCGCATTGTCCAGAGACGCACAATCCAACACTGCCTGTCATCTTTCCGTTCCTTTCAGAAACGCTGACAGCGAGCCTTGCCTTTTTCCGAGAAGGCGCTCATGTCAAGCGCGGTACTGCATTTCATTGGGTTGCGCGGGTAATCATAATGGACGCTCATGTTGAGCTCCCCAGAAACCGCTTCGCTTGCGGTGCTGTAGAAGACGCAACCCCTCAAAGCCTCACCAGTGTTGTCATTGCTTGTGTAGACATAGGGGTCTCTCAGGTCGAAACCGTCGGCGACAACCCCAAGCCGTGTATACTCCTCGAAGGTCTCCCCGCCCCGAAGAGCAACTATCTCTACGTCTGGGATTGTCGCTTCGCCGGATGCGCAAAAGGGCAATACCAGCAACAGCATGACTGCAGCCGCCATAGCCACTTAAGTTCTTCCCATAATTTCGATTTGGTGCGGAAATTTTACTATGCTATAGATTTTGTTCAAAAATGACCGAAAATATATAGTGGGTTCTTACAGAAATCCATATTCAACTTAAATTATTTCGCAGCAAAGATATTGTATTGATTTCATGTCCGGAATCCTTGGTGTTTACTCTGTTGACTGTAAAAGCGTAGTAGATGAATCTATTCTTGGATCCATCGGATTGCAGCACCGGGCGGCCAGAGATGGCGGAAGCGGCTTATGCTATGATGATGGCGCAAGATTCAGGCTGATCAGGGAAAGGGGCACGAGAGCCAGCGACCTTATCAGCATGGAGAAATTAAATCAGCTAAGAGAAGTTGGATACGGGTCCGCTATCGCCCACAATCTCTATGAGAAGCAGCAATCTCTCCAACCCACGTTCGCTCCCGGGGAGAATCAGAACATTGTTATGGGTATGGATGGTACGCTCCTTGGATTCGACTCACCGAGCGATGCGATATTGAAAATGAAGTTCTCCAGAAATCTCGATGAATTTTCAGAGGGCGGAAGCGATTTCCCAAGCTGTGTCTACCATGCAAGCGAGAAATTGATGAATGAACTTGACGGCAGGGGTTCATACAATGCTGTGATGCTAGTCAGGAATAAAGGCGGTGTCAGCATGGTAGCTATCAGGGACCCGAAGGGGATAAAACCTCTTTGCATAGGAACGATTGAAGATGGCAGGAAATACGTCGTGGCATCCGAATCG
This sequence comes from uncultured archaeon, assembly GCA_964424395.1. Taxonomy (GTDB): domain Archaea; phylum Aenigmatarchaeota; class Aenigmatarchaeia; order QMZP01; family JAFGSV01; genus JAFGSV01. The sequence goes on from CAYRIP010000102.1 coordinate 2,125, forward strand.
AAGGCCTTGGATATGATAGGGGCAAATCTGCTCGGGGATGTTACTCCCGGGACATCCACTGTCATCGATCGGAAGGGTATCCATGAGAGCGACGTTCTTCTTGAGCGGAAGCATGCACATTGCGACTTCGAATGGATATACTTCGCTTCCCCGATTTCAACAATAGAGGGAAGGAATGTTTATCTCGTCAGAAAGGAGCTTGGAGCAAAGCTTGCCAGAAGATACGGCAATGGTCATGGAGACATGATTCTGGCTTCTCCTGATTCTGGAAGAGGATGTGCTATCGGGTACCAGCAGGAATTATTCAAGATGAATGTTGAGAAGATATTAGCTGCTGTCGAGGGCATGGGCTCGGTAGCCGAAGTTATGGATTACCTACAGCAAAATCTGAATGGTGCCATGGTCCCTTTCGAGGAAGCCATTGAGAAGAACCAGGGGGCCCCAAGAACTTTCCTGATTGAAGATGATGCAGCTCGAAGGTGGGCTTCGCTGTATAAATTCTCTATAAACCAGGCAGTTGTCTCGGGTCACGATCCGGATGTCGCTGAAGATAGCGTGGTCAGAGGCACGGTTTTCAGGTATGGGATCTCAGATAAGGCAAAGGCGCGCGGTGCCGGGAAGGTCAGTGGCATCGTGTCATGCCCGCCTTTAAGATGCCCCTGCATAAAGGATCCACGTGGCAAGGATTTCGCGGCCCAGGGGATAGATGGGCCCATTGAAGAAGTCGGGAGACAGATTGCCGCAAATATAGGTGTTGACAGGGTGTGCTATCCGACCCATGCTGAGCTGAGAGAAGCAGTAGGCATTAATGATACATGCGATGCCTGCTTCACTGGTAATTACCCAATCTCTACTGAATTCTTGGATTAGCGAATACAACCATCTTATTAATATCAACCAAGATACTATTCCTATGAATAAATTCCTTATCGGACTTCTGGTTGGGTTCGGGATCGCCATACTCATCGCGGCGGCGTTCGCATCCGCTCCCGCATATGGTGAGAAGATAGCCGTCATGAGGATAAAGGGCACTATCACTTCATCGCCATCAATATTCACGGAGAGCATATCACCGGAATCCGTCTTCGATATGATCGATGAGATCGAGGGAAATCCCTCGATAAAGGGAGTCCTCATCGAGCTTAACTCTCCCGGAGGCTCCGTCGTCGCCAGCAGGGAGATCAGCATGGCCGTAAGGGAAATGGAAAAGCCCACGATATGCTGGATGGGGGACGTTGCGGCTTCAGGGGCGTACTGGATAGCGTCAGCCTGCGACACGATAGTAGCAGACCCGCTGACGCTTACCGGCTCGGTCGGGGTCACCGCGAGCTATCTTCAGTTCGCCGGGACGCTTGAGAAATACGGCGTCACCTATGAAAGGTTTGTGTCCGGCGAGAACAAGGACACCGGTTCGCCGTTTCGGAACACCACCCAGCAGGAACGCGATGAGATGGACGCCCTGGTTAGCGAGATATTCCGCTTCTTCCTGGACGATGTCGTTAGTAACAGGAACCTCGATGATGAGGCAGTGGAAACGATCCGGGA
>CAYRIP010000103.1:0-3638 GCA_964424395.1 uncultured archaeon
CATACATCAGGAAGGTCGGGAGCCAGGGCTCCCAGGCATACTACAATACGAAGGACCTCCTTCTCGGCGTCTACAACAAGAAGATGGGCGAGTGGATGCCGCTTGACAGGCTTGAGATATCGATCGACAGCTCCCCCGACTCCATGAACGGGACAGGCTACACCGAGCTGGTGGCGGAGGGATACGCGCTTCCCCGGGGCGAGGTCACGGCCCATATAAACACGTCGTACAAGTTCCAGGGCAACTACTCGGTGTCCTTCGCGCTCGAATCTGGGGCAGACTTCCTCACGATCGGGGCAGTCGCATAATTTTAAGTGAAGCCCCCCTAATAATAGTAATGAAGAAAGCGTTATCGCCTCTGATTTCTGCGACGATCATAATCGTGCTCAGCATCTCCATCGCTTCTGTCGTCGCCCCTTGGATGTATGAGCTTGTCATGACCACGACCACGGAAACCGGGAACACGACGGCCACGCAGGTGAGGTGCAGGAGCGCCGGCCTGGATTACGACTCGGATTACGGCAATTACGGGGTCGACTGGAACTTCACGGGGAACGGGACGGACTACCTCCGGGCGAAGGTGATAAACACGGGGACCCTTGACCTCTACGGGTTCTCCTTCGAGCTAACGCTCGTTTCTGCGGTATCGGAGGAGATACAGCACCATGAGGCCACCTCCACGACCAGGAGGACGGCGTCGGACCCGCTCAAGGCCCCCAGGTCGGCGATCATCGAGGCAAACATAACGCCGGACATAAACGGCAGCATCTATGCGCTCAGGTCGGTGAAGGTGCTGAACGCCGTGTGCGTCGACATGGCCCCTGAGGTCGACGTTTAGGCGGCTATGGCGGGAATGAGCCTGCAAATCAAATATATAGCATAATATTGAATAATTATTAATAGTATCATAGGTTGGTGATTATGCCGGAGGATAAACTGTCCCCACAGGATCTGCTCAAGACCATTCGCGACAAGCTCGGAGAGCTGGAGGACACCCAGCTCGTCAACAAGCTTGACATAATAAACATGAAGAACGAGCTTGACAAGATGAGCCTCACGAGCGCCCCTTCTCCTGAGACGACCGAGAAGATATCCGAGCTCGCCAAGCTGGCCCAGAAGTCCGACAAGTTCAAGAAGCTGGAGCAGTCCTACGACGACATAGAGAAGCTCAAGGCCGAGATCGAGAAGACGCGGCCGGTGGACACCGAGGCGCTGAAGCTGGAGATAAGCAACCTGAAGAAGCAGTTCTCGGAGATCCAGTCGGCGCCCGCGGGATCGGAGCCATCCGCATCCGGCTCCTCCAGGGAGATATCCAAGATGAAAAAGGAGATAAGCGACATCCAGTCCGCCCTGAAGAAGAAGGCCGGCGGCGAGGGCGCCGGCGCCGGGGAGCTTTCCGCGAGGATCGATGAGCTCGAGAAGGGAATGGCCATATCCGCCGCGAGCAAGCCGGTGGGAGACGCGCCAAAGCAGTTCGAGGAACTCGCCAAGAGGATCGAGCGCCTGGAATCAGCGCCCCCGTCCAAGGGAGGAAAGCCGGCAGATATCCCTCCCGATATCAGATCCGACATAGATGCCCTCAAATCGAGGGTCGATGGCATAGAGAGCGCGCCGCCCGCCGCAAGGGCCGGAGGAGCCGGCTCCAAGATGATGGCGGAAGTGATGAAGAGGCTGGGAAAGGTCGAATCTTCTAAGCCGCAAGGCATGGCGCCTGCGGCTGTTCCCGATGATGTCAGGGCCGATATGGAGGCGCTGAAGGCAAGGATCGATGAGATCGGAAAGGCAGCGCCTGCGGCCCGTAAGCCTGCAGCGATCGGGCCCTCCGTGAAGGCCGAGATACTTGACAGGATAGCGAAGCTCGAGGCCCGGAAGGCAGCGCCTGCCGGAAGCCTTCCTGCGAATGTCAGGGCAGACCTGGCCGCCCTGTCGCAGAAGGTCTCCAGGCTCGAGAAGGCGAAGGCGGCGCCCGCTGCGGCCGCGCAAGCCGCGACGGCGCAAAGGCTCTCAGCCGACATCCAGGCGAAGCTGCGCAAGGTCGAGGACCTGAGCGCGGACATACGGTCCATAAAGGCCATGGTTGCCGCATCCGGCGGCAAGGCGAAGGGCAGGGGGAAGAAGAAGGTCGCCCCAGCCATGCCGTCCGACCTGCTGAGGAGGATAAGGTCGATCGAGGGATCTCTACAGAAGCTGGACATATTGAAGCCCGACATGAAGCTTACGAAGGCGGCGGTGCTGAAGCTGGAGAATCAGGTATCAAAGCTGACGGAGAAGAAGCCCGGCCCGAGCGTGGAAGAGGTCGAGAGCATGCTCGAGAACGTTCGGGCATCGCTGATGCAGCAGGGCAAGGAGATACTGGACCTCCACGAGGAGGAGAGCAAGAGGGTGGACGGCCATGTCAAGAAGATTGATGATCTCACAAAGAAGATGGCTGCAATGGACAAGAGGCTGTCAGAGGCAACGTTCGAGGACAAGGCGAACGCTGGGGAGCTGGACGAGCTGAGGGCCGACCTTTCGGTGCTTCGGGCCACCACCCCCAAGGGTCTGCCCGAGCCGGAGAAGCTAAAGAGCATCCTTGGGGAGTTCGGGGACCTGAAGACTAGGATGGCGGACATCGAAAGGGCGATAGGGGAGAGCAAGATAGAGTCGGGCTCCTCGGAGAGGATGGATTCCATCTCGAACGAGATAAGCGTCATGAAGACCAAGCTCACGGGAATGGAGCAGACGGTCGCGGGCGCCGGCATGGCCCCGCAGGCGATGGAGGAGCTAAAGAGGATGAAGGGGCAGTTCCCAATCGAGGAGTTCACAAAGATGCAGGAGAGGATGAAGGACCTCGAGAAGGCGCTCTCGAAGACGAGCAAGATGGCCGAGAGCCTGAAGCCGATAGAGCTTCCGGATGCGGCGCGCGACAGTGGGGGCAAGGCCTCACCGGAGCTCGAGAAGAAGGTGGACGCGCTAGGAAAGCTCATAGGGGAGGGCGTGACGCCTGCCAGGATACGGGACCTGGAGGCCAGGATGGAGGAGATAAAGTCCAGGCTTCCCGAGGAGATCGGCAAAGGCACCGAGGTGAGGCTGGACAAGCTCAAGGACGAGATGCAGTCAAAGCTGAAGGAGCTGGATGATATCAAGAAGACCATCGTGGAGAGCAGCCTGGAGCAGCTTCTGGCACAGCCCGCCAACCTGGGCAAGCTTATAGACAAGAAGCTCGCGGATGACGTCCATGAACTGAGGGAGAAGGTGGAGAAGATGTCGACGAAGTCCGGTTACCCGGACGCGAAGCTCGCCGCCATCCTGAAGGAATCCGACGACAGGATCAGGGAGGTGGACAAGCTCAGGGACAGGGTCAAGGAGCTCGAGGGCACGGCCGTCAAGGGCTTCGAGGAGCTGGAGACGGAGATCAAGGCAATGACCAGCAAGCTCGGCTCCGTCCACGGCAGCGTGAAGGGGATGGAGGAGGCCGGCGCGGCCGGGGTGATGCGCGACCTCGAGATTCTGAAGACGAAGGCCGAGTGGCTGGAGAGCACCGTCCAGAAGTTCGACCTGAAGCCGATATACGACAAGATGGAAGAGCTTGAGACAAGGGTCAGCGCTTCAGGAAGAGGCGGAGGCGGCTATGCCCCCATCGTCATAGAATGATGCCC
>CAYRIP010000104.1:0-3590 GCA_964424395.1 uncultured archaeon
CCGACTGGTGGTGGATAAGGGCAGCCGCTGTGATGAGGAAGATCGATAAGTTAGGCAGCCTTGGGACGCAGAAGCTTAGGAAGGCCTACGGGGGCAGGAAGAACAGGTGGCACAAGCCCGAGCACAAGTACAAGGCTTCCGGATCGATTATCAGAAAGATACTTCAGCAGCTGGAGTCAGCGGGCTTGGTATCGAAGACCAAGAAGAAGGGAAGAGCTATAACCCAGAAGGGCACCGCCATGCTCCAGGAAGCTTCGAAAGGTTTGAAAGGCAAGTGAAAATGAGCGAGTTCAACGGGCAGAACATGGGTCTTGAGGAGATGCAGCAGCTCAGGCAGATAGAGGAGCTGAAAAAGCAGCTCATGTCCAAGGTCCTATCCAAGGAGGCATACGAGAGGCTCGGCAGGGTAAGGGCAGTGAACCCGGAGCTTGCTGGGCAGGTGGAGCTTTACCTCATACAGGTCTACCAGACCGGAAAGCTTCAGAACAAGATAGACGACAATAAGATGAAGGACATACTGGGCCTGCTGACGCAGGCGAAGAAGAAGGAATTCAATATCAAGAGGGCTTGAAGATGAGCAGGAACAAATCTTCGGGGAAGAAGAGGAAGCTTGCAGCCCTGGCAAGGATAAGGCCAAGCCCCAGATGGGCGGATATCAAGAAGTTCAGCCTGAAGAGGGCAAGGAGCAGGAGGATTCGGGTACATCTCAAGAAATGGAGAAGGGACAAGCTTAATATCTAGGTGAATTTCCATGGCCAAGGACAAGAAGAAAGAGATAACGACCGAGCACGTATTCACGGTGCCTCTCCGATCACAATGGAAGAAGACGAGGCGTGTAATGAGGGTCAAGAGGAGCGTAAGCGCCCTGAAAAGCTTCATAATGAAGAACACGCGGGCGAAGTCGGTAAAGATATCCACAAAGCTTAATGATGCCCTATGGACGGGAGGCGCGCAGCACCCCCCGCCGAGGATAAGGGTTAAGGCAAGCGTCGACTCCGAAGGCCTCGCGAGCGTGAAGCTTCCCGATGAGATAACCCTGGAGGAAGAGAAGAAGAAGTTCCTGGAAGAGAAGAAGGCAAAAGGCAAGCCCGGAGATGGCAAGGAAACGGGAAATTCAGATGGGAAGGGAGAAGAGCCCAGCAAGATGGTGGAAGTGGGGGATGCAAAGAATCCTCCCCCTGGGAGCAATGAAGATAAGAAGCCAGAGGAAGAACCTGGGCCAAAGCAGCAAGAGAAGAAATAGGCTATGGTTTCTTCCTTTCCTGTCGAATGATAGATTATTAATTCTTGGCACGTTAAATCCCATATGGCATGGCAGCTGAAGGCGAGGCCCGAGGATTTCATCGTCGAGGAGATCATCGATGACGTCACCGAGGATAGATGGAAGGAAAAGCTCAGCCGCATAAGGGGGCACGGCGCGGGCAAGGAGAAGGGAAGGTATCTCTGGCTTACAATGACTAAGCGGGATATGGACTTCTTTCGTGCGATAGGAAGGCTTGCAAGCTCCCTGGGAATAAGCACGAGGTCGATATCATATTCAGGGACAAAGGACAGAAGGGCACTGACCAGCCAGACGGTCTCGATCCTCGGCATCGATGAAAAGGACGCCGGCAGGATATCCATTCCGGGATTGGAGCTATCCGGTTTCAGGTACCGCCACAGGCACGTGAAGCTCGGCGAGCATTCGGGGAACCGCTTCAGGATAACCATAAGGAATATAGGACCGGACGAGATGGATGGAACAAAGAAACGTCTGGATTCTGTAAGGAATGAAGGCATTGTCAATTACTTCGGGGGTCAGAGGTTCGGATCCATGAGAAAGGTCAACGACGCAGTCGGAAAGCACATAGTCATGGGCGACTTCAAGCAGGCCGTTATGACATTCCTTACCTCGTCGTCGGTTTCCGAACCCCAAAGGACCAGGAAGGCGAGAGCGGACCTCCGTAAGACTGGTGATATCATCGCTGCTGCGCATGACTTCCCTGACGCGCTTGACTCTGAGCGCAAGATTTTATCATATCTTGGGAAGAGGCCGGATGACTACATCGGCGCCTTCAGGCGCCTTCCCCTTCGTCTACTGAAGCTGTTCGTCCACGCATACCAGTCCAGGATATGGAACGAGACCGCCAATGCCCTGTATGCCAAATCCCGGGAGCAGGCGTCTGTTCCTATAATCGGATACAGGACGAAACTGATCGGTGACTCAAAACAAAAATCCATAATCGATGGTATACTGAAAAGCGAGGGAATAGAGCAAGGCATGTTCAGAATCAAGGAATTCCCGAGGCTTTCGTCTTCCGGCTCGGCCAGGGACCTCATAATGCGAGCTGGCAACTTGTCATACAAGGTTGAGGATGACGATATCAACAATGGGAAGAAGAAGATAGTTCTGTCATTCGATCTGGGCAAGGGAAGCTATGCTACGGAGCTTGTCCGCCAGATTCAGCCCTGAAGAAAGTCAGGGCGATTGATAAGCTTAATAAACGAGCTAGGGAATTCTTTATTATGGAAGAAGGAGCTATAAATGCCCAAGAAAGGGTGAAGAGCTGGGGGAAGAACAGTGAGGCAATAGGAAACAAATGCCCTGTCTGCGGGGCCCCGGGCGGAAAGGATAAGTGCGTTGAATGCGGATGGAGCGTGGAGGAGCTCGGCGCGGTCTTCAGCGACAGCCTGAAGGACCCCGTCACCACGCTTATCAACGCCAAGGAGAGGTTCGTTGCCTTGAAGCAGGAAAATAAGAGGCTTGAGGGACATGTGAAGTCGCTTATCATAAACAACGACAAGTTCTCGGAGCTCGTGCAGGCGATGGAGGGCGAGATACACCGTGTCAAGTCTGCCAAGAAGATAAAGTACGGATACAACTACGGCGAGGGGGGCTGGGGCGAGCTCGACGAGTCCGACCCAGACAAGCTGCACCTCAAAAAGAAGAAGGTGACCGTGGACGACCTGAATGACCAGCTCATCGAGATAACGCGGCTTCTGAATAAATACAGCCAAAACAACAAGCAAAAACCGGCTAAAGGCAAAACGATTTAAATAAGAGAAGAGAAATAGTATTCATACGTGATATTATGGCAGAAGAAATGAAGAGCAATGAAGGAGTTAAGCAAGGTGATGCACCGCAAGCCCCCGAAACGCCTAAGAACAAGGTAAGGAGGCTTGAGAACATCAAGGGCCTTGAGGACATCGTAGACACCCTTACGGAGGATGTAGTAAAGGCGCTTGACATCAAGGAAGAGAAGAAGAGGCTCGTAAGCAAGATAAGGAAGCTCAAGCAGCAGGAAATGGAGCTGCAGGAAGTCGTTGGCGACCTGAAGTCGACCAGGGACAAGCTTCAGATGGAGCTGCAGAAGAAGGCGGAGGACATAGGGCTCCTGCAGTCGAAGATATCCAACCTGAAGGATGACAGGGCAAAGCTCTCTTCTGAGAAGGTGTCGCTCAAGGACCAGATCAAGAACATGGAGATAGAGAAGGAACAGATGTCTGTATCCCTTGACAAGACAAATGACATGCTCACCAAGCTCAGGCACCAGATAGAGACTTTCGACGAAGAGATCAAGGCCTGAGACCGGCCTTTTTCGATTTTATTC
>CAYRIP010000105.1:0-3579 GCA_964424395.1 uncultured archaeon
CTGTTCAGCTCATCCAATGATCGGGGCCCGTCCTGCTTGATCAAAGCAGAAGAAGGACCGGATGGTCCGCTTTCCGAAGACAGGGAACCGAAAGATGCGCCTGGCCTGAGCTTCACGATAAGCTCCCCCGGAGCATGGGGGGGAAGGGTCGATGGTGCCTTTTCAACTGCCGTCGGCACGCTTATCGCCAGGAACCTCCTCTCCATGTCGCTGCCGTTGAAAATTCCCTCATTTCTGATCCTCATCTGAAGATCAGCCGAAATGCCCATGCCTCCGGAGGCGCCATCCGACGGTATGAGAAGCGGGTTGCGACGGTAAGTGGGGTCTTTCTGGTCATCCCCGCTGCCATTGACGATTTTTCCGGAAACGGCATCGAAACCGGTGACCGTGCCGAGTATATGCGCAGTGATGAGGATGGCAGATACACTCAACACTAAGGCAAACTCATTCTTCATGAAAAAAGAATTGCAGAAGCGGCAATAAATATCATCCCGGAAGGGGGCAGTTTCTCATATCTCCCGGATGTCCTCATCGCACTCTTCCCAGGAATTCAGGAAAGTGTTCAGCTTTTCGAAGGGCACTATCGGCACTCCCTCATGTATCACTATTCCCTCGGTCATGAGCGTGACGATCAGAGGGATGATCCCCTTGTCAGTTTCACCCTTCAGCAGCATGCACCTCTCTGTCTGCTTGCCCGCGGCCGCCCTCAGAAGCGAGTCCTTGTACCGGTTCCCCGTCCACCTCTTGCAATCCGCCGCGAAGACGTATCTCGGATTCTCGGCCAGCACGTCGTACTGCCGCTTTGTCCCGAAGCCCTTCTTCACGACGCCCACATCCACCCCGAAACCGTTCTGCTCGAAAACGAAGCCGACCAGTTTCTCGAAGAACTGCCACTTCATTCGGGGTCCTACGGAGTCCAGATCGCTAAGCCTATTGACCGGAAAATCCTCGATGATCACTTTAAACCACCAATCCAATAATATATTAACCAATAAAACAATAATATAACACATGAGAATGGCAGAAAATGTCGGGAAACGCTCCCTTCTTCTCCTTGTGCTATTCGTTTCCTTGAGCTTCGCATCAGGCATCGCTGCCGCTTACGGCTCCGGGGGCCCGCCCGCGACCATGGGCCATGATATCGATGAGCTTGACCTGGCCCCCCTGTTCGTTGACACGTCCAATGTCAGATTAGGCATCGGTGCCCCGATCCCCCAACAGACCCTGCATGTCAATGGCGTGATAATGATAACAGGCGGAGGCCCTGCAGCGGGAAGGGTGCTGACATCGGATGCCGCCGGAGTCGCCAGCTGGCAGGACCTGCCACCCAGCGGCGACAGCGACTGGTCTGTCGCCGGGGCAGACATGACCTCTACTCCCGCCGGGAATGTCGGGATCGGCATACCGGGACCCTCCCAGAAGCTCGATGTGTCGGGCGCCATCCAGATCGGAGGCACAGCACTGGCCGAGGCCGGCGTCATACGATGGACGGGAGCCGACTTCGAGGGATATGACGGCGCCGCGTGGAACAGCCTCACGTCAGGTGGAGGAGGGGGCATCGGGGGCGGGGGCACCGCGAGCTATATACCCCTGTGGAGCGATGCATCAAATATCGGGGACAGCGTCATATTCCAGAGCGGCGGCAATGTCAGCATCGGTTCGGCCAGCACCACGCACAAGCTCTTTGTCAGCGGGAATGCTCGCATATCCGATCTGGTCAACTGCAATACGATAGACACGGACGCAAGCGGACAGCTGTTCTGCGGTTCGGATGACACCGGGGGCGGGGCACCCGCGAACTGCCCGGCGGGATTCACGAAGGTCACGACGGCCGGCTATACCGTCGGATGCATCCAGAACGCAGAGGAGGGCAGCGCCACATATCTCGCTGCCACGGATGACTGCTACAACACCTACGGGGGAAGGCTTCCTTTTGGCAACGAGTGGTACATATCGATGTCCAACTTCGCCCTTACGGACGAGGCTGACGACTGGGAATGGAACGGCGACATGATAGGCGAGGGAGCCCCATTCAATTTTGTCGGGGTGAGCGGAAGCCCTACCATAAACAGCAGGGGATATGACGACCCATCCATTCCTCACGCTTACCGCTGCTGGATATCGCTTGAGGGGGGCAGCGGCAGCAGCCTTTGGTCAACGAGCGGTGCGGACATCTATTTCGATACAGGTGATGTCGGGATAGGTACAAATGTACCGGGCGCGCTGATTGATGTTGAAGGGTCCGCTGACCAGCTACAGCTGCTGGTAAGCGGTAACGCCGTGCAGTCATCTGATATCATGGCTGTAGAATCGTCAACAGGGACTGATTACTTCACTGTGGGCACTGCAGGCGGTGGCAGCGTTGGTATCGAGTCAAAGCTCCATTCGATAGGCGACACAGATACTTATGTTGAGTTCGCAAATAGCGATCAGCTCGACTTCTTTGCCGGGGGCGCAAGATTCATTCTCCTTGAGGAGACATTCTCGGATACCATGACGATAAATCCTGCGGGTGCTGATATAGATCTCATAGCAGAAGGCGATACGGTTTCCGATCTTTTCGTTGTGGATGCGGGAAATGATGAGGTGCACATAAACGGGGACGTGGGGATAGGAACGCCTACCCCATCACATAGGCTTGACGTCGCCGGCGCGATCCAGATAGGCGCGGTCGGGTCGGCCGAGGCCGGCGTCATACGATGGACGGGCGCAGACTTCGAGGGATATGACGGAGCGGCGTGGAACAGCCTCACGTCAGGTGGAGGCGGGATAGGCGGCGGCGGAACGGCGAATTACGTGCCATTATGGAGCGATGCTTCCAACATCGGGGACAGCGTCATAGTGCAGAGCGGCAATAACATAGGTATAGGGGGAGGACCTTCCCAGAGGCTCGATGTTTCCGGAGCCATACAGATTGGCACAACCGCCGTATCGGAAGCCGGCGTCATACGATGGACGGGCGCAGACTTCGAGGGATATGACGGCGCTGCGTGGAACAGCCTCACGTCAGGTGGAGGCGGGATAGGCGGCGGCGGAACGGCGAATTATCTAACGCGTTGGACTGGTCCCGCAGCCGTCGGGGACAGCATACTATATGACAGCGGTTCGAGCATAGGTATAGGAACTGTAGTACCATTTCAGAATTTCGCAAGCGCAAGCGGCGACTTATCCGCTCAAAACAAGGGAATCCATGTGGTAAGGTCAGCTGCGGGAGATTCCGGCTGGCTTCTTTTAGAAGGCACCGAACGTGGAGGGATCATGATCGCAGACAGGGGGGCTGCAATCGACCAGAAGATATTCAGCATATTCACTGATAGCGGAAGGACATATTTCGGCCTGATAAACGACGGAATGACGTGGAAGAACCAAAACGTATTGGTCGTTAACAACATTCAGGGAAACGTAGCAGTAGGGATGAACGCGCCCAACAACGAGTTCGTTATAGGGGACGGGACGAGAGCGTCTACCTCTGTTGCCTCCGCTATCACCCTTGAGCTTACCCGAGCATCGGGCGCTGACACTGCTCTTTACTTCAACCAGGGAGACCAGCAGTTCATAATGGGCGTGGACGACACGGAC
>CAYRIP010000106.1:0-3559 GCA_964424395.1 uncultured archaeon
CGGCTAGGGGGCAACAGTCGCCGAATATGGAGCTGCCGCGGTCGGCCTCGGTTCCTCTATTGGCTCTTCTATGGTGACGGGCTCCCCATTCTTAGAAGTCTTGACAGCGTGACTGAATTTCCTGATCGACTCCACCATTGGAGTCAGCGATCCCTTGACGACCTCCTCGAGCGAGTCGATCCTGGCGTTCGCATCCTCTATCGTATGCTTGAATTCCTCTATCTCCTTCCTTATCGACTCGATTTCCTGCGGAGGCATTCCCGGACCCGGTTCCTGGTCGGCAGCGCTCTTCACGCCCGCTGCCATCTCATCGATCTTGCCTTCGAGGGCGTGGACCCTGTTCATCATGTCTGACCATTTCTCCTCCGTGACCTCTTCGGTGAGCTCCTCGACCTCCTTTCGCCTCCTGTCCTTGAGCTCCCTTATCCTGTCGTCCCCTCCTTTGGGCAGAGGCTGATTGAAAGCCAGAGGCTCCTTCTCAGCGCCCGCTACTCCTGGCGGCCCGGGAGGCAAAGGCTCGTCAAGGTCATCCATGAAAGCTCCGGGACCTATCCTCTTCTCCTTGGGCAGGTCCTTGAAATCATCATCAAGGTCGTCATCAGTGTCCCACGGCGAGGGCTGGTACTGCGTCGGCTGACCGAACGCCGGCGGCAGTCCGCCGCCTTGCTGCTGTCCGTAACTCGGTGGCTGGCCAGGCAAAGGCGGCATTGGTGGCGGGGCAGGTGTTGGCGGCGCCATCTGCGGAGGAGGAGGCGGCAAGGGCTCGGAGGGAAAATCTCCCGGAAGCGGGGGCGCGCCGATCGGTCCTGCGGGGAGGCTCGGCCTTCCTGGTATAGGCGGCGCCGAGGGCTGCTGCACCCCGGTCCCTGTCCTCAGGGCATCCTTCATGGCCCTGTCGACCTCGAGGGGCGAGAATCCATCCTCCCTGAGCGTCTTTATTATCTCGGGCTCTGACAGTCCCTGGGAAGAAAGCGATACGACCTTATCCGTGGGTATCCTCGGTCCAGCGGGGGCTGGACCGCCAGCATCCTTTTTCTTGGAAAGGCCAAACATGAATCAGCACCGACTTGTTATATTTAATATATTGAACGGGAATTACTTAAATATCCCTCATTTCGAGCTCTTCTGCACCGTTTTCGGCTCTTCTACGGGCAGAAGCTGCGTTTTAAGGGGATCGAACAGCCTCAGCTTCTCATCGAGCCTCTTCATATCGCTCTTCCTGGCAAGGAACTGCATCTGCTTGACGACCTCTTTTATGGTGTTCTGGGCTGTCGTGACCTTCTCCTCCTGCTCGGTCAACTTCGCGCCCAGCTCTTCGATGGAGCCCTGGAGGGCCTTGATCTTCTCAAGCAGCGACTCGTCCATGGAGCTTATCCTGCTGGTCCCAAGCCTCTCCCTGTCCTCGAGTATGCGAAGGCGCTTCGTGTTGTCGTTCACCCTTCCGACTATCTCGTTTATTACGGGGGCAGACCTCTTCTTGCTCTGGGTATTATCGCCGAAGACTGGCATAAGGAACACGTCCGTATTTTTTATTTACGGGGTTACAATATTAAATAGTGTACAGCGATTTAAATAGCATAATCGCTGCTGTTGGTGATTTGCATGGCCGCCGGTGATTACGAATATGATGAGAACGAGCAGAAGCTCAAAATCAACTGCCTCGGCTGCATATACGGGGCCAGCATCGAGGACTTCCCGGGGTGCATGACCAGGGTGATCGACAAGATCCTTGAGGTCAAGAAGGTCAGGTCCATAGTTCTTGCGAAGGACAGGGAATACGAGTACGGGCCCGAGCAGACAGCGATACTGGTGGAGATCGCGCAAGTCATCGAGGAGGTCGTCAGGGAGAAGCTGATGACCAGGCTGAAGGTGAGTGACAGCCTCCAGAAGAAGCTGCTCCCCGAGTTCAACGTCAGGGTGCAGAGGATCATCCTGAACCTCCTTCGGAGCGACCCTATTGGCGCTTACGTGGAGCTCGTGCGGGAGATTCGCCGCATGAGGATAAAGATGAGGGACACCAGATACCGGGGCGCTTACGACTTCTATCGGGATTTCGAGAAGAACGTCCTCGACGTCATAAAGGCCAAGCTCGAGAGCACGCAGCTGATAAAGCTTGCGAAGCCTCACTTGGCAGGCTACCATGTGGGGGACAGGTCATTGTACAGGGAGATATTCGTCCCGAGCATAAGGCCAAACTTCATGCTGACCAGGTACATGATAACGCCCCCGGAGCACGGCAAGTCTGTAGACAGGTACAAGATCGGGGACATCGAGGTCGAGATATTCAAGCTGCCAGACAGCGCATCGTACTTCTACTACGTCCTGCCCCCGGAGTTCGTGCTCTCCGAGGAGAAATACGCGGTCCTTGACGCCGCGAGGAGGTACATGGCCACCCACAAGCCCAAGTCCGCGGAGTTCGTGAGGACGGGCAGGATAAGGGAGGTCTTCTACAACATAGGCAAGGACATGATCAGGGAGGTCGCCGACCAGCAGGGGATACAGCTGAAGAGCAGCGACCTCGAGCAGCTGGCTGTCATACTGACGAGGTACACCGCGGGCATGGGAGTGCTCGAGATACTTCTTTCCGACGAGAAGATACAGGACATCTACATAAACTCCCCCGTGGAATCCCAGCCGATACTCGTCTACCACAGCGAATACGAGGAATGCAGGACAAACCTCATCCCTACCCAGGGCGATGCCGAATCGTGGGCCACAAGGCTAAGGCTTCAGTCGGGAAGGCCGCTGGACGAGGCGAACCCCGTACTTGACACCGACATCGCAGTTCCCGGCGGCAAGGCGAGGTTCTGCGTGATCACTAACACACTCTCTCCCCACGGGCTCGGGTTCTCCATTCGGAGGCACAGGGACAAGCCCTGGACGCTTCCGCTTTTCATCAAGTCGAAGATGCTCGATCCCCTGGCGGCGGGCCTTTTGTCCTTCCTCATCGACGGCACGGCAAGCCTTCTGGTGGCGGGGGGCAGGGGAGCGGGAAAGACATCCCTCCTCGCGTCGCTCATGCTCGAGATGCTGCCCAAGACGAGGATGGTCGTTATAGAGGACACCCTGGAGCTTCCGGTGGACCAGCTCAGGAAACTGGATTACAACATCGAGAGCCTGAAGTCGAGGTCGGTCCTCACGATGATAGAGACCGAGATGGCTTCAGACGAGGCCCTCAGGACCGCCCTGAGGCTTGGGGATTCCGCTCTGATTTTAGGTGAGGTAAGAAGCTCGATAAGGGGAAACGAGGAAGTGGTGATAATTGATAACGGGGCTATGAGAAGGGTCAGGATCAAGGATCTTGAGAATAAGGATTTGAATCATGTGTATGTTCCCACTGTCGGATTCGATCTGAAGGTTAAGCTGTCCAAGCTGACCGATTTTGTAAAGCACCCGGAGAGGAAGAAATTGCTGAAAATCAGAACAAGGACGGGAAGGGAGGTCACGGTCACCCATGATCATAGCCTGTTCGCTCCGACAACGGATTTCGAGATAGCCCCAAAGGAATGCAAGGACCTTAAAATCGGAGATCAGATAGTCATCCCCAGTTCCATACCAT
>CAYRIP010000107.1:0-2073 GCA_964424395.1 uncultured archaeon
CATGATGATCTCGTAGTACTTGAGCGTGGATTCGTGGGAGATGCCGCCGAGGATTCCGATACTTTTCTTCATCGTGTCTCGACTTCGGTGACACCGGCAAAATGATTCATTTCTGTGTGGTAGAATCTTTTTTTAACTTCTTCGGGCAATCGTCTAGGGGTTTCAAAACAAAAAGTTGGGTCTTGAGCGGTTGGTATTTCAAATGATGTGTCCCCGTCAAAGCGATAATCGCCTATACCTCTTAATACGTCTCCCCGGTTACATCCTGATTTTACGGTAATGAAGTATTGCCACATGAACATAATTGGAGAAAAGTTTTATAATCTTTTCTGTTTCTGCATTTTACAAAAACCGATGTCAACCCTTATTATAAATATATATCAGCTCAAAACCATTAAAGGTAAGATATTAGTCATTGAGAATAACTTTTGCTTCATGAAACGGCGGTTTTCCGGGAAGCCACCCTTTTTATATTTTTTTCTACCTGTAAAAATATGAGAGTGCATGAAGTGTACAGCCTTCCACGCTTCGACAGCGGCAGCAACACCTTATGGACAGTGGGATCCGTGAAGGCGGCTGGGATTGACTACGAAACGACACTGGAACTCAGCGATACCACGGTCAGGTTCTGGGATCAGCTGCATAAGACCATATGGCACCCGGATAACAATTTCGGCGGTGATATCGGCCCCAGGCAGATGGTAAGGGAGTTCATAGAACGTTACGGGCCGAAACTTGGAAAGCGTGCACTGGAGCATGCTTGCGGGAACGGAAGGAATTTGCAGTATCTTCTCGAGCTTGGGTATGACGCCTATGGATTTGACTATTCTCACAATGCTTTGCGTAACTTATACGCCAGATTCAAGAATGATCCGGAGGCAATGAAGAGGGTCAGGCTTGGTACAACCAGCAAAATACCTTTTCCCGACGGAAGCTTCGATTTCGTTTGCGCTCATGGTGGTCTGTTCCAGGGCGAGATGTCCACTTTCGACGGTGACGACAGGAAGACGTTTTTCGGCGGGGTGCTGAAAGCCTTTCAAGAGATACACAGGGTGCTGAGGGACGGCGGCTATGCGTCCTGTGCTCTCAGGTCCATCGAACATCCATTGGAAGGCGTGGTCCTGGATACGGATTCCTATGTGATGAAAACGCCAGAAGGGGAAAAGACCATAATGACCGGACCTACTTGCCTCCTTGTCGACGGGTCGGGAAGAGGGCACAACATCTGGCATTATTTCACCACCGACGAGATCTTCCAACTGGCTGAGAACCCATACTACCGATTCAGCATAATCGATCTTAAATCGGACGTCTTCAGGTCGGACACCACGTCAAAATATTTCAATCAGCATCCTAAGCACGACTGGATAGTAACCATGAGGAAACTGAGCCATTAACGGTAATCGTGATGATGAAATGAATATGATAGCAAAGATATCCGTCAAGAATGTCAACAAGGTATTCACGAAAGCTGGGACTGAAATGGGCTTGACCGCCCTTGATGATATCAGCTTCGATGTCTACCCCGGGGAATTCGTCTGCCTTCTGGGACCAAGCGGATGCGGGAAGACGACGTTGATAGATATGATCGCCGGCTTCCAGAGACCGACAGGGGGAGAAATCCTCGTTGATGGAAAAAGGGTCAACGGACCGGGCAGGGAGAGGGGAGTGGTCTTCCAGGAGTTCTCCCTCTTTCCATGGCTGAACGTCATGGACAATATCGGATGCGCATTGAGAATCCAGGGAAAGGACAAGCACGAACGGAGGAAGGCTACATCCAAATACATCGGGATGGTGGGCCTCAGGGGATTCGATAAGGTCTATCCGCACGAATTATCCGGTGGGATGAAGCAAAAGGTGGCGATAGCAAGATCGCTTGCGGCAGACCCGGAGATTCTGCTCATGGATGAGCCATTCGCCTCGATAGATGAGCTGACAAGGATTAAGCTCCAGAAAGAGCTGGTAAGGATATGGAAAATCTCGGGCAAGACGATAGTCTATGTGACCCACAACATCAATGAAGCGATATACCTTGGCCAGAGGATAATCCTCTTCACGGAATCCCCGGGCAGG
>CAYRIP010000107.1:2083-3524 GCA_964424395.1 uncultured archaeon
TGGAATCCGCTGTGGCTTGGGTGAATAAATGGCCGAGTTTCAAAGTCCGGATCACCACTTCAAGCAAATACCGTTGCCCAGGTTTAAGCAGCGGGACTTTAGGCCGAAGCGGCGCAATTAATGGTCCATCGATAGTCCCTCCCTTTCAACCCGGGCAGGATTAAAGGCATTATCAAGGTAAACATAAAGAGACCAAGGATGATTGCCTCAGAGAAGTTCGTCGGGATGGAGAAGATGGTTGTAAGCTTGCTGGGGTCCGGGTGATATAATGAAGAAGGGGCTCCTTTATCTGGCCGCCGGAATCGCTTTGACAGCGCTGATCATAACATACGGGGCTTCACTGGTAGTGGAGAGCGACGATGGGAGGGATTTGGATAAGCTGGTCGCCGGTTACAGCCTGAGGATGACGGGGCTCCCTTTCATCGTCGGCATCGAGAAGGGGTTCTTTTCGGATGAGGGCATAATGGTGGAGAGCAAGACGTTGTCGGGAGGTACGAGGATCACCGAGGCATGCTTGGTGGGCAGCATAGACGTGGGCTCATCATCAGACACGCCCGTGATATCCGCAGCATCCAGAGGCGGTAAGATCACTGTTGTTGCGACATCGCTCTATAGCGGAGGTAAGGACAGGCTCATGGTGAGCACTCGGCTGAATGTATCCAGCCTCCCTGATCTCAGAGGGAGGAGAATCGCTTTAGAAATAGGCAGCGTGAACCACAAGGACTTTCTGCTATTGATAGAAGGCAGCAACCTTTCGGAAAATGATTTCGAGATAATCAACCTTAGGCTCACCGAGAGCATGCTCGCTCTCGAGACCGGGGACGCAGATGCGATAATCACAACAGAGCCGTATGCGACGATATCAGAGTTCGAGGGATTCGGCAGGGAATTGGTGAATTTCCGTGATATCGACGTCGCCCCCAACAGTATAATCATGCGAAACGGGCTGCTCGAAGAAGACCCCGCACTGGCAATCAGGTTCCTTAAAGCATGGATAAGGTCCATCGATTACATAAAGACGCATGAACAGGAAGCTAAGATGATGATGAGCTTGGCATCCGGCACGGATTTCGATATAATCGACTCCGCTATGGGACGCATGATATACGAGCCCAACGTGACGGATGACATCAAGGCCGCGTTCATAGATGACGCCGGATTCCTGCTCTCCCAGTGCAAGATCGATGATCTTCCCGATTTTGAGAAACTTATTGACACTTCGTACTTAGAGGAGGCATACAGACACCTATGAAAAGGGAAATGCTCAAGAAGGCCGTACAGGCAGCAATCCCGTTCTTAGTGGTCATAGCACTGTGGGACATCGTATCAGTTACTCTCTTCAGCGGGTCTATCCTGATGCCTACATCCGATAGAATCTTCTCCGCTATCCTCAACCTGTCCTTATCGGGCGTCCTGGGTGAATTCATAGTCGTGAGCCTGA
>CAYRIP010000108.1:0-3496 GCA_964424395.1 uncultured archaeon
TCCGGGAAAAGGAATCCCAAGGCCCCTAGCAGCCATGCGTCTCCGTCGCCCCACTGCCTTATGAAGTAGAGCATGAGGCCGAAGCCCAGGAAAGCGAGCCCCACGAAAACAGAGTCCATGATGTAGGAGAGCTCGCCTGTGAATAACGAGAATGCGCCCCTGGCGGCGAGCGCGAGTATTATCATCGAATAGGGAAGCCAGTCGGGGAACTCTGTGTACCTTATGTCCAGATAGCCCCCGAGGCTGAAGCCTCCGATGCCAATGGCAAGCAGGACCCAGCCGAGCAGCTCAATCATATAGATAATATGGCTGGCATTTAATTAAAGCTTGGGACACAGCGGCTGTCGCCGGCGAAATAGAGTATGGGGCCGCGGAGAATCTCACCCTTCCGCAGGCCATCGCGGCAGCGTTTTGAACTCCGGTTACGAGGCCCCCAGCCTCGAGTGATAGACCAAGCTACACTACGGCCCCTTCTTTCTGCACATGACTTCGAACTGCGCTAGCTTAACTTTCCTCCTGCTGCTATATGAATTCGTATGGAAGAATTCTAATATTTCGAAGCTTTTTAGCTCTTTCCTGAGCCCGCTCTCGGAGAAATAGTGATGGGGGACATCCCCCTCCGTCGGGTCGCCGTTCCTGATGAACGTCTTGGGCTCGATCTCCTCGCCCCTGCCGTACCAGCCGTCCTCATCGGACAGGACGATGAAGGAGAACACGCCGCCCGCCTTAAGGACCCGTGCAACCTCTGAGATGACCTTCCTGATAACTTCCAGCTTGGCATGATGGATAACATATGTCGAGATCACGGCGTCGAAGTATTCATCATCGAAACCCAGCGATGACACGTCTCCCTTTGAAAGCTTGGCTTTCAGACCCATCTTCTCAAGATTCTTCCTCGTTATTCCCAGGGCACTCTCAGAGATGTCTATCCCATAGACATCGAATCCATTGGAGGCGAGGAATACGGTGTGCCGTCCGGTGCCGCAACCGAGGTCGAGGATCTTCTTCGCTCCCTCAGCCTTCAGCTTCCTGGCTGTGCCTTGCACCAGAGCGATCACGTCGCTTTGGATCTCTCCTTCCTTCCTGTAAGCGTTATCCCAGTCTTTCATCGAACCGCCAATCATGCATGAATATGGATGGGGCCGCCGAGATTTGAACTCAGGTCTTGGACTCCCGAAGCCCAGATGCTAGACCAAGCTACACCACGGCCCCAAGTATCTATCAAATTCTTTTTCGGGGATATAAATAAAAAGGCAGTCATCGCATATAGTTTATGAGCTGCGCCGGCGCCCCTTCGGATATCCATGCCATGGGGTCGGCGGGGTTGTGATTTATAAATTTAAGATACAATAAAAAGATGAGTTGATAGCGTGTTTAAATGGGTCCCCGGTGCCGTAATCGCTTTTGTGCTGCTGTCCGTCAGCCTTGCTTCCGCGCAGGAGATAGGCCTTGAAGTAACGCCCGCGTCGAGGATGGTCCAACCATTCGAGAAGGCGAATTTCCTGATGAAGATGCAGAACGGCAGGAACGTGGATGACGACTTCTACATCTTCCTGACCGGGACGCCGGCATTCTGGGTCAACGTCGATACCAGCTATCTGATCATGCCGGCTATGACCAACAGGACGCTTAACCTGTTCTTCTTCCCAAACGACATGCCCGGCACTTACGATTACGTGGTTCACCTGCAGTCAAGGAGCAGGCCCGAACTGGAGGTCAGCAGGGATGTCCGGCTGATCGTCCTTGGGTCCGGAGCCGAGGGGGTGGAGCTCATCAGCCACGACATCCAGAAAGGGGACGGCTCCGTTCATTTCGAGATCGCGCTCTCATCATACGTGGAGACGGAAGCCACGGTCGATTATTCGCTCGTCAGCGAACAGGGAAGGGTCGCGGCGACCGACACGAGGACCTACACGGTGAAGGGCGAGAAGGAGATATCCCATGAGATACCGCTTGATGCCGACCTCGTGGCCGGGGAATACACGGCCAAGGTCAAGGTCAAGGGAACCGACATCGAGCTGTCATCGACGTTCGATGTCCAGCCGGTCCACAGGATCGTCAAGAGGGAGGATGACACGAGCACGCCGCTCTTCCACGAGGTGACGATAACGGTATCGAACGAAGGCAACGTGATCGAGGAGGGATACGCTGTGAAGTCGTCCGTGCCAACCGGATACCTGACTTTCTCAAAGGAGCCGGCCGAATGCGGCGATGACTGGTGCGAATGGCTCGTGAGCAGGCTGAACCCCGAGGAGAGCATGCAGATCGCGTACAGGATCGAGTACTGGCCGCTCATACTCGAGGGTGTGGCCATAGCCGGCCTGCTCGTCACATTCATCCTCGTCGGCTGGAACAAGGCGACCAGGCCCAAGCTCATCAAGAGGTTCGAGAAGACGGCTGATGGGAGCTACACGATGGTCCTCGAGGTGATGAACGCCGGCAAGAAGATCACCAACGTCGTGATAAGGGACGAGGTGTCTCCGCTCTTCGAGGTGAAGGGGAAGTTCGAGACATTGAAGCCTGCGATCAAGCAGACCGATGACGGCACGGAGATGGTATGGTCGCTTGGGGCGGTAGAGCCTAAAGACCACAGGATAATCCACTACAGCGTGAAGCCCGTCATGGGCGGCAGCCTCAAGATGCCAAAGGCATATATGAGGTACGTGGGCAAGGGCAACAAGAGGTCCAAGGTCACCTCGAAAGAGGTCCACCTGGCAGCCTGAGGCTCTCGATATGCCCTCGTCGCCACCGGCATCGTCCTCGCATGTTTTTATAAACATAACACGTCATATTCTAATACAGTCCCGAGGTAGCTCAGACCGGCTAGAGCGATCGGCTGTAGATGGGCGCACCGTGATAACATTACGGTCTAATGAGTGTGTTTGTTGGACGCAGTCGCTCGAAAGAGACCGATAGGTCGGGAGTTCAAATCTCCCCCTCGGGATTTTTCTATTCTTTGTTGATATCGAATATTGTCAGCGATTCTTCGATGACCTGTGGATGACCGCGAAGAAGTGGGGTTCGATGGGGAGGCTTCCTCTTGGCAGCATGCCATCCTCCGGGTGGTTTCTATTTATATGAGGCTTTGACAATCATTAATAATAATTGAAGAGGCATGATTTTCGATGGATATCGCTTCACTCATTACACCGGATGTGCTCACGTTCGTCGTAATCCCGATTCTGATCTTCCTGGCACGCATCTGCGATGTCAGCATGGCGACGATCAGGATAATCTTCATCTCGAGGGGCAAGAGGTTCCTTGCCCCGCTGCTCGGCTTCTTCGAGGTGCTGATATGGCTGATCGCAATCGGCCAGATAATGAACAATTACATGAACCCGATCTCCTATATCACATATGCGGCCGGATTCGCTGCCGGGACTTACATCGGGATGCTTCTGGAGGACAAGCTGGCGATGGGCGTGTTTCTGATCCGGATCATCACCAAGAAGGACCATGAGGAGCTGATGAAGGTCCTTAAATCGGCCGAGTATGA
>CAYRIP010000109.1:0-3485 GCA_964424395.1 uncultured archaeon
GTCCCCGGACGTGATTGTAGGTAAACCCGGTATGACGCAGCCTGATGATATTACCAGTGCGGTGATCAATAGAAGAAGGATTCCAGGCCTCATGCTGCCAGATGCCATGATAATATTATGCTATGCCAAGTTTTTATATCGTTTCAGGAGCGGTGCACCAAAACGGATGGCTTTAGTAGTAGCCCCATTCCTCGGTCCCGACGACGTCTATCGTGGTCTGCTGGTCGGTGTAGTATATGTACTCCAGCGTTATCGCAAGGTCCCTCTCCTGCATGTAGTCGGGCGGAGTGATGACCTTCAGCTCGCAGGTGACCGTGGTGTCCCTTCCGTTCCACATGACGATCGTGTATGGCGAGACCGGCCTCGACAGACCTACGGGAAGGTTCATGTCATAGAATGAGCCGCCCCACTCGGTCTGCGACCTCGGTGGGCAGTCTCCCTTGAACATGGTACCGGCCGGAGGAGTAATCTCTATCCCGATCGGGTAATTCTCGCCAGCTATCAGCCCGCCTCCCGTGTTGGTGATGTCAATCTGGACGGGGAAGTAAGACTGCTGCCAG
Source organism: uncultured archaeon (assembly GCA_964424395.1). Classification (GTDB taxonomy): domain Archaea; phylum Aenigmatarchaeota; class Aenigmatarchaeia; order QMZP01; family JAFGSV01; genus JAFGSV01. The sequence continues at coordinate 561 of CAYRIP010000109.1, forward strand.
TTGTCCTTCGTCCTGACGAACTCGCCGGTCTTTACGGTGACAGTCAATGGGCCGGCGCTCACTATCGCCGGGTCGGAGTTCAGGGACTGCCCGTTCTGGACGATCCTCCTCAGCTCCTCCGATGTGACGAATGTTATAGGCTTGGTCACCTTCGTCTCGTATGAATAGAATACCCTTACCATGGGCTCGTATGTCCTCCTCTCCCCCCTCTTGAGCGCGGGAGCGGTCAGTCTCCAGTCGGCCGTGGCCTTCTGACCCTCGGTCCCCCTCTCGGGGTCGGCAGGCCTCAGCTCGTCAAGGAGCTGGTCGGTCTGGAAGACTCCCCAGTCCTGTGGATAAATTCCTATAAGCTTTGCAGCGGCCCTTCCGATGACCTCGCCCTGGTTCTGGACCTCCAGATGCACCAGGACATCATCGCTGGACTCGATGCTTCGCAAGCTGGGCTCGAAGGTCGTTATAACGATGCCGTTCCCCGTGACCCCCGTGCCGCCCCCAGGCAAGACGCATCCTGACACGAATAGAATGGCGATTGGAAGAATCAGCAGCCATTCGAAGCCCTTCGGGGTTTTTGACTTGCTCATCATCACTCCATTATTACTTGGTTCAATAACTTTATAAATTTTATTACTGCCTGCTTACTAAAATAACCCAATGTTTTTTGGGCGCATAACGCCCGAATTATGCCGTGAACTTCGGGTTCACGACAACCTGGACGGATTTCGTGAACATGTACTTGTAATCGACCTCGACCTCAAGATGCCTTGTACCGGTCTTGGTTATTTCGTCCTTTAGGCCGGTAAGGTCGATGCGGCACTGGTATGGAGGCGATTCCTTGCCTATCAGCCTCACGTTCTCCTTGACATTGCCCTCAATCTTGCAATCGGCATCCAGCGGCTTCAGCCCGCCGGCTCCTATGCCCGTGACCTTGATGCTGCTCGGTCCTGGGAGGCCGACGAACTCATTGCCTCCTTCAGTGAATTTGGAGCTCAGCTGACCAGTGCCGGCGTTCTTTATCACGAGCTGTAGCATAGTCCTTGCGCCATCGTAGACGGGCACTGGCTGCTTGTCCTCGACAGTCAGGTACGGCTTTATGGGACCCTGCCCGACAACTATGTAGGAATCAGTGGACATGGCGGTCCTCTCCTCGAGTGTCCTTTCAAGCTCGGGCTTGCTGATGAACGAGATGGTGCTGAGGCCCGATGTCGTGTATTCGTACTCAACAGAGACCTTCATCCCGTCAGGCGGGCACACCGTCCTCAGCTTGACCTTGTCCTTGTCTTCCTGCTCCAGCGTCCATGATATCCTCACGGTCTCGAATGGAAGCATCCTCTTTATCTCGCACTCGGTTCCATCTCTTGTATTCCCGTTGCACAATACCTTGGGCGTTTCGAAAAGGCCTTTGCAGTAATCGTACAGCTCGACCTTTATAGGCTTCTCGATAGGCTTGTCGCCTATGTTCTTGATATATGCGACAAGCCTCGTCGACTGCCCCGCATCGATCTCGGCCGGGATCGCCTCCAGGCTCTCTATGATTACGATGTCGTGCTCGTACTGGACGACGATCGGTCCTCCCCATCCGGGGATGTCCGGAAGGCCCGGTATCTGGATGTTAAGGATGGGGACGGTGCAACCGGAGCCGAGAAGAACTAAAATGAGCGCGAGCGGGGTTAATTTCTTCATAGTAAATAATAACCTTGCAACAAATATAAATTTGCACGGAGTTTATTTCATATGGACACGATACACCAATATTTCCTTCTGCCGGTCATGAGGAACGGCTGGTTCAACCCGCTCAACAGCATAGTCTACGGCCTGATCCTTGTTGCCGGTGGATACGGTGTTTTCAGGCTGCTTATGCGGCTGAAGATCCCAATAGACGACAAACTCTACCTTTCACTTCTGCCTTTCATCGCTTTCGCGGGCGTAACGAGGACCCTGAGGGACTACGTCTATTCTGTGAGCAGCATGGATGCCGGGTTCTTCAGCACTTTCCTGGATCACATGCACATAATGCAGCAGAACGCCTACGACTACGTGCTTGGCGCCACGGGTAACCAGTTCCTGGCGGCAGCCGATTCCTGTATAATAGCATGGTTCCCCACGCCGGGCTCGTACTTCGTGACTTTCTTACTGGCGCTTTTTTCCCTCTTGGTTGCGGTGGCTGTTCAGAGATATGCGGATATCCCCTATTGGAAGACCCTTTTCATATTGGGTCTTGCGTTATTCCTATTCAACGGCGCCCTGATACCAATCAATTCATATGCGCCCCTTTTGTACATAGGCTCGGTCTCCCTTGCTTGGATGGCGCTATTCTATGGACTTGCCCGGCTGAATGGCACAAAGCTCCTCAAGAATGCCGACAAGAGGATCAAGGATGTGATGGGAACTGTCTTCACGAACAAGAACTCGGCAATATTGTCTTCGCACCTCTTCGATGCTACCGCCACTTTCTTCGCGATCGCCGCCTTCAGCACGATGGGGGGAAGCGGATACACCGAGCAGCATTTCCTGTCGAGGATGCTCATGCCTTTCCTGGGGCCACAGGTGATGTTCCTGCTCAAGCTGGTCGTGGTGATACCCGTCCTCTATTTCATGAACAAGTACATCGAGGATAAGGATTTTCGGAACTTCCTGCTTCTGGTCGTGCTGATCCTCGGCCTCGCGCCCGCCAGCAGGAACCTCGCAAGGCTTCTTGTCGGCGTGTGATAGAAAAGAGAATATAATTGAATATAATCATATATTATATATTATTCATTGTGCGGTAGTAAATAGCGATAGGTATAAAAAGCTTTGCATTTAAAATGTGTATCAATACGGTGAAAATATGACTAACGGTGCTAATGGTGGAGAAGGTGGAGACGGCCCGAAGAGAAGGCTTCTCACCGGGAGAAATGCATATATCGCAGGCATAGCAGCCCCATCGTT
>CAYRIP010000110.1:0-3278 GCA_964424395.1 uncultured archaeon
GGCGGATTACAAGAAGGATTAGGATCATTTCCTGGCTTGGGATCTAAAGGGAAGGTCCATCCTTATGCAATGCTTGATACCCAGTCTTGAAGGATTGAGCAATTCCTGCATATCAAGGACGCTCTCGAATATCTCATCCATCAACATGACCATGGGTGAGCTATCCCATACATTTTTATCAAGGCGCATTACGCTTATGTATTCAGAAAGGGCGAAAACCGGGTCTATCCTAATATGCTCATATTGTCTTTCTCCAAAAAGATGATAGCTTATGGGTTTTGCATTTCCATGGATATCCCTTATGAAGTATATCCTGAACATATCCCCTATGTCGTACGCCCTGTTCACATCGACCATTGTGGGAAAATAGTCAACTCCGGGTCGGGAGGGGCCGTCCATCTTTTCTTTCCATGTTCCCCAGATCAAAGCCTCGCGAGCTTCTGCGTAATCGAAATCATCTGGGATTTTGCTGGTCACTGAGTTGCCAAAATGAAATCCCCTATAAGCTGTATTGACCTTCACAGGCATGTTAAGCCTTACAACGAGCTTCATGCCCTCTTCGATATCATCACTGCGCAACCTTGGGTTCACAAGGCAATCCCTGGTCTTGATGCTGCCAGGTCCGGTAAGTACCTTAGCTCTGTACCGGCTTATTATCTCGCCAGGTGGATTGATGCCATCCGTGGAATATATCTGCATAATGGCAATAGGTCCTGTATTATCATCATTCGTATAGCGTGGCCTCATGATCAATCTATGAAATGGAAATATTAATTCTTTGGATGTTGCCACAATGGTGGAGAGTATCTAGTCAGGAATGGCCCCGGTGCATCTCCAGTTTATCTCGGCTTCTCTTGTCTCGATATCCACGACGCATGCTGGATTGCATCCGGCCTTTTCGACGTCCATGTCGAACCACCAGGTTCCCGTGAAGGAATTGCACAAGTAGTATTCGGTCAGCGGGCCCTCGTCAACGCATTCGCTTGCAAGCGCTATCTTCTTAGCGTCTTCGAGGATCATGCTGTTTCCTTCAGGCGAAGTGCACAGATTCACATCCTCGGTGAACACCTCCCCCCCGGGAGTGCTGCACTGGCGCGGCATGCTCTCCATCACCAGATAGCCCGCGTTAACGCATGTATCGAAGTCGACTACTTCGTTCACGCAACCGTTTCCATCGAAGCACCGGCCTTCGCCGCAATCGCATATATTTACTTCACGGCTCGAATCAGGAGCGCATCCGCAAGCCCCTATTATGCAGGTGTTGGGGTAATCATCCACCGAGCTGCAGCATAAGGCTCTGGCAACGGTACCACCACCATCAGTGCATGCAAGCTCTTTGGATATACAGCAGAAGTTAGGTGATATGAATCCCGAAACACCAGCGATCGCCGTCTCGTTGCCATAGCAATCACCACTACCCGCTATATTATGTATCCTTCCGCTTCTATCCTCGCATTCCTCAGGGGTAAGCATCACAGACGGGCAGTCCACTTCCCATGTCCTCAGGCACTCCCTCCTTGATTCGCACCAGGTGTATCCGGCCGCGACCAGGCATCCCTTATCGTCAGTCTGGCCGCCTATAGGCTGCTCCTGGACGCATCCAGATATGAATATCATTAGGATCGGAATAAGCAAAATAAATTTCCTCAAGGACATATGTTCCATATATTAACTTGTGTTTTCTAATATTAAAGAATTTCGGAAGGAAGATGAAGATATGCCAGTGAAGAAAGGGGACAAGGTGAAGGTGGAGTACACCGGGACGTTCGAGGAAGGGAAGGTCTTCGACAGCTCAAAGAGCCATGGCAAGCCGCTGGAATTCGTTGCGGGCGGTGGCCAGGTGGTGCCCGGTTTCGATAATGCTGTCATCGGCATGGAGAAGGGCGATGAGAAGGATGTGAAGATCCAGCCATCCGAGGCCTACGGCGATCCGAATCCCGATCTTGTGAAGAAGCTTCCAAGGGAACAGTTCCCAAAGGACATCAAGCTGAAGCCGGGATTGATGCTTGGCCTCATGCAGCCGGGCATCGGTCAGATGCCTGCAAAGGTTGTTGCTGTAAATGATAATGAAGTCACTCTTGACCTCAACCATCCCCTGGTGGGGAAGGTGCTCAATTTCAAGATTAAGGTCGTGGATATACTCTAACGATTTCTAAACCGCATGGGGGAATGATGTTCATGAGATTTAGCGAGCTAAGAATCAATCCGCAATTGCTTAGTATAGCCAAGGATGAGGGGTTCGAGGAGCTTACTCCTATACAGCTGAAGACCGTGCCAGAGATACTCAATGGGAGGGACGTCGTCGGGCAGGCGGAGACAGGCTCCGGAAAGACCATAGCCTTCAGCCTTCCGATACTTGACAAGATAACCCCGGGAGGGGGGCTGCAGGTACTAGTGCTTACCCCGACAAGGGAGCTCTGCGTCCAGGTAAATGACGTTTTCAAGGATTTCGGCAAGCCGCTGGGTATCAAATCGATAAGCATCTACGGGGGCGTGGGCATAGAGCCCCAGATTCAGAACATCAGAACGACCGATGTGGTCGTCGGCACGCCCGGCAGGATCCTCGACCATCTTGGAAGAAGGACCATAGACTTCAGCAAGGTCAAGTTCCTGGTGCTGGATGAGACCGACAGGATGCTGGACATGGGATTCATCGATGATGTCGAGGAGATAATCCATAACATCCCAAGGGATAGGCAGACGCTCATGTTTAGCGCGACCATATACGATGACATAAACAGGATAATGAGCAGGCACCTTAGGAATCCCGTGATCGTGAAGACCAAGTCCCAGGTGGACAGGAGCAAGCTGAAGCAGATATTCTACGACATCCATTACCAGAGCGACAAGTTCTCATTGCTGGTTCATCTGCTCAAGAATACAACGCCCGGGCTTGCCCTTGTGTTCTGCGGGACGAGGACGGAGTCCGACATAGTTGAAAAGAACCTCAAGAGGCAGGGCATCAACGCCAGGGCGATTCATGGTGGCATGAGCCAGCAGAAGCGGGAGGAGTCGCTCGGTGCCCTGAAGGACCAGTCCACAGACGTCCTTGTCGCGACCGATGTCGCTGCAAGGGGGCTTGACGTCAAGAACGTCACGCACGTTTACAACTACGACGTACCTAAGACCGCGAAGGAGTACATACACCGGATAGGAAGGACGGCCAGAGCAGGCGAGAACGGGGACGCCGTTACGCTCCTTACCAGCAGGGACCACGACAACTTCAGAAGGATCGAGCGGGACATGGAAAGCCAGATCGAGATCGATAGGAAGGAGAT
>CAYRIP010000111.1:0-3221 GCA_964424395.1 uncultured archaeon
GCGAAGGGACTGGGGTACAGGAACATAGAATTGCAGACGAACGCGGTGGCCTTGGATGATCCCGGATTCGTTAAAAGGCTGAAAGAATCGGGGCTTGACAGCGCGTTCGTCTCTCTCCATGCCCATAATGAGCGGCTGTCCTCCAGTATCACACGGTCGAAAGGGGACTTCGTCAGGACCGTGCATGGCATAAGGAACCTGCTCGGAAACGACATACGAGTCACCATCAACATCGTTGTAAATAAGCTGAACTACATGCATCTGTTGGACATCGTCAGGTTCCTAAAGACCGAATTCGATTGCATTGAGGGAGTGATTCTTTCGTTCGTTTCCCCCGTATCCGATGCCTGGAAGAACAAGTGGATCATACCAAGGATAAGCGATGCCGTTCCCTGCATCAGGGAAGCGATGGATTTCTGCATCTCCAACGGCATAGAGGTGAGTATGCCGAGCAGGTGCGGGATACCACTCTGCTTCCTGCCGGACCACAAGGAATGCTGTGATGATTTCATCGGGGGCGAGCGATGGAAGAACCCGGCAGATAAGGTGAAGCTGGAATCCTGCGAAAACTGCAGGGACTTCGATAAATGCAACGGGATATGGGAAAGGTACATAGAGCTTTACGGGACATCCGAATTCCATGGGATGCATAATTCAGGAACCGAAATAGCCGGTAAAAACAAGGTTTTTAAATGAATCATCCATATCATTATGATGACTGGGTCCGACAGCAGGAGTGGTGGCATGAAAGGTTCCGAGACCGCAATCAACATAAATCCGAAGATATACCCGCTGGATGTGATATATTCAGCGGCCTATGTCTTCCTGGATGAATTCTACGTGATAATCGACGGCGACCCTGAGGACAAAATCGTTGTCAGCATGATACCGAAGACAGGAACCAATCCAAAGGATATTGGGAAGAGATTCAACAACGAGCTGGTGAATTACGCATTCTATAAGAACCAGGTTGTCAAGAATGCTGATATCAGGAAGGCCATCATGCAGAGGGCGCTTATCACGACAGAGCTTTCACAGGAACCGAAGGCGAAGAGGGCCGTTTCTGAAGATGTGGAGGTCGCGGAGAAGTTCGATTTTTCCGATGAGGATTATCTTGAGGATCCGGAGGGGATTGCCATTCCCTGGGAAGAGAAATTCGGGAAGAAAGATGGGAAGGCAGAGAAGAAAAAGTGATGCGAGTGAATATCGATGTCGACAGGTCGGAAAACAGGATAACCATAAACCTCAGCAAGGATTTCTATGATATCGATAGCGTGAGAAAGTGCGGGGAGGACTTCTCAGGATTATGCTCTGCGGAGATAAGGCAGAACGGAAGGCTGAAGATCGTCCTGACACAGAAGGGGGACGTGGATATAGAGCTGCTCGGGTACGAATTCTGCAACTATCTGCTTGCGCTGATGAAGAACACGAACATCGTTTGATGGTGGTTTGATGGATTACGTGGAGAACAATTACAGGATGAAGAAGATTGGAGGAAGGTACCTGGCGACCACGGACCACGGAGAATGGGCAGTGCTTGACGAGAAGGGGGCGCAGCTTCTGAGGAGCGGCAATCTACTCAAGGACAGCAAGCTCTTCGAGTCGCTGAAGAGGAAAGGCTTCATCATCACAGAGGATAACGTGGGAGGGGTCATCGAAAAGCAAAGGCAGAAATACTCCTTCCTCTGGCAGGGCACGGCACTGCACATAGTAATCCCTACCCTTCGCTGCAATGAGAAGTGCGTGTACTGCCATGCGAGCTCCAAGCCCGGGAACTCCACCGATTTCGATATGGACAGGGAAACAGCCAAGTCCACCGTCGATTTCATATTCCAGTCGCCATCGAACTACATCATGATCGAGTTCCAGGGCGGGGAGCCACTGATGAACTTCGATATCGTGAAGTTCATAATTAAATATGCGCAGAAGCTGAACAGGAAGGCGAAGAAGAAGCTCAGGTTCTCCCTTGTAAGCAACTTCAGCCTGATGGACGAGGAGAGGATGGATTACCTGATAGAGAACAAGGTGGGCATATGCACCTCTCTCGATGGCCCGGAGTGGCTGCACAACAAGAACCGTCCGTTCAAGTCGTCGGGAGGGCAGAGCTCCTACGAAAAAGCAAGGAAATGGATAAGATACCTGAGCGGTGAATATGCAAAGAGGAAGGTCAGGGCCCGCCGGGCGAATGCGCTGATAACGATAACGAGGAGCTCCCTTGGGCACTGGAAGGGGATAATCGACGAGTATGTCAGCTTGGGATTGGATGACATATTCCTGAGATTCCTCAACAACCTGGGGGATGCGAGAAAGACATGGAATGCCATAAGCTATTCACCTGAAGAGTATATCGATTTCTGGAAGAAGGCATTGGATTATATAATCGAGCTCAATAAGGGTGGGACCGAGATAAGGGAGTGGTTCACGTGGATAATCCTGCAGAAGGTTATGAGGAACATCGAGCCGAATTATTCCGAGCAGAGAAGTCCATGCGGCGCCGTGATCGGGCAGATGACCTACAATCACAACGGCGACATATACACATGCGACGAGGCGAGGATGGTGGGCGAGGACCTGTTCAAGCTCGGTAACGTCAAGGAAAAGGGATACAGGGAGGTCGCGGCTTCGAACCAGGCATGCAGCATCGTGGCCAGCTCTGTCAATGACGTCCAGATTTGCGATTCGTGCGTGTTCAAGCCGTATTGCGGGCTGTGCCCCGTCTGCAACTTCGCGGAGCAGGGATCTATCATAGGGAAGGTATCGGAGAGCAGCCGCTGCAAGATCTACATGGCTCAGTTCGAATACATATTCGATAAGATAATCAACGACGCAGAGGCGAAAAAGGTATTCATGAAATGGCTTGAAAGAAGATAGCATCGAACTGGCGCTGTGAATATATATAAACGGGGTATAAATATATAACCATGGCGCAGATATTCCCCAAGGTGAAGAAGAAAGTCAATGCGTTCTTGGTTGGGGAGGAAGGGAAAATATCCAAGGAATCCCTGATAAAAACCGGCGCTTTTCTCGGTGTCATGGCATTGTCTTCCGCTGTCCTCTCATCAAGCGCTTCCGCAGCCACCACCCATACCAATTCTCTTGCCGGAAGCTTCGACGATCCTTCGAAAACACTCACTGGAACGCACTCTCATCACGGAAGTCACTCATCGCACGGAAGCCATGGGTCGCACGGGTCTCATGCAAGCCATGGGTCGCACGGGTCT
>CAYRIP010000112.1:0-3208 GCA_964424395.1 uncultured archaeon
CGGCGTACTTGCCCATGCTCGCGACCGGATAGACAACGATGTATTGGAGCCTATCGAAAACCAGGGAGTTCAGCGCCTGCTGAATGCCTGTGGAGCCGTGCTTCTTAAGGACGTTCTCTCGAATGAATCCCAGGGCCTCCTTCTGCTTATCGTTAAGCTTGCCACCCACCTCGCTGAATTCGCCGTCGCCTGGCTCGTACTCTATCATTCCGTGCTCGGCAGCCTCCCGCAGCGCCAGCTCCGATTCGGCCGAGGTCGGGATCACATTGTCATGCGCATCCTTTATCCTTTTGAAGTTCTCCTCGGCACCAGGCATGTCTATCTTGTTCGCCGCGATGATGATGGGCTTGGATTCCTTCCGAAGGATCGTTGCGAAATCGCCGCTCCCAAGTTCGCTCTTCCTCATGGCTCTCGTGATGTCATCCTCCGATATCCCGAGGCCTGAGAGCTTCTCTCCGAGCAGCCTCGCTATAGGGACCTTCTTCATCCTTGAGAGCGTCTCAACCTTCTCTATGTTCTTCTGGATGATGCCGCGGAGCCACTCGTCTATCTCGTTCTCAAGGACCGTTATGTTCTCCTCGGGGTCCCACCTGTCATCCTCTGTCCTCTGCTTCCCTTCGGAATCGGTCAGCCCCGAGACATCAAGGACGTGAATAAGCCCGTCCGCCTGACGAAGGTCGTCGAGGAACTGGTTGCCGAGGCCCTTGCCGCTGTGCGCGCCGGGGACGAGGCCTGCGACATCCAGGATCTTGATCGGTATCCACCTCTTCCCGTCCACGCATTTCGAGTTCTGCGGGTCGCACTTGACACCAAGCTTCCTGCAGGCGCAGTCCGCAATCACATGCCCGACAGCCTGGTTGGGCTCTATTGTGGTGAAGGGATAGTTCGCGATCTGCACATCCGCAAGCGTAAGGGCTTTTAGCATCGTGGATTTCCCGCAGTTGGGCACTCCAACAAGTCCTACGAGCATAGTATAAATCTCTTGTCATGGATTTAAATTACAAATCGGGGCTTCTTTTAGGCGCCAAAGGAACCTAAATGGGATTTGCCGATACATCCTAGAAGATGAAGAATCTCTTCTTGTTCAGCTGCAGGTAGGCGTCTGTCAGGAAATGCAAAAGGAATATCCTTGCGACCGAATAGCCCAGCAGCAGGATGCCCGTCTCGAAGTAGATGACGTTCCAGTCCAAAGAAACCATCATGTATAGGACCGCGTCCTCGTATCCGTAATTAGCGACGAAGTAGAACACCGTGGATAACAGAGGCAGCGAGAATAGCACCAAGATAAGAATGGTCAGCAGGCCGCCGATCAGCCACGAGAGGAAGACTGCCTGGAACTTGTACCTCAGCGCCTTGACGCTGTTGGACAAGGCTTTGTGAAAGCCCATCCCGCCGACAACGACGAACTGGCTTGCGAAGAGGAAAGCCATCGAAGCGACGCAGGAGAGCAAGAGCCCTATCTGGGGCACCAGGGCCAGAAGGAATTTTACTATGAATATGACGATGACAGCTGCCAGAAGGTTTGGGTATCTGCGCATGGATACCATCCAGCTCCTGTCGAGCTCATTCGGCTTTGAGCTCTGATGGATCACGGCGCCCATTATCCAAATGGACGCGAGGACCCATGCGATGAAAATGGTCGCGATGACACCGATGACCGAGGCGACCTCCGGCGGCAGGGTATCCACCGCCAGCCCGCCGTATGCAACGGCGACGTTGCCGAAGAGAAGGAATGCCGCGGTTATGACGAGCACGTCGATGATGAAGAACGGCAGGAACCTCCTTGGCTGCACGCAGAACTTCGCAGCGCCCTTTATCGTCTTCGTCCAGTCGACCGCCCTGTGAACCTTCATCGGGTTCTTCATCTTCTTTGCCATACCAAACGTCCTGAAACGATGCCCTGAATTAATGTTGATTGGGTGTGCTTAAAAAACCGGCAGATTAACAATAAGGTTACGGCATGTTGAGGGGAAATGGCAATGAACGAATGCCGGCAAATATAAGTTTCGGAAGGATTTGATATTCATGAAGGCTCCGATATGCGGCGTGTGCCTGAAGTCCGGGATGCTCTGCAGGACATGCAGGCAGAAGTTCGAGGCAGGCAAGGTCACGGAAACGGATATCGAAGCGGCCAAGGCCCTGCTGGACCTCTCGGCCAGCATTAAGTCGCTGAGGGACATCACGCTGAAGCGTGCCGTGGCATCGGACAACATGATCGTCATCTTATGCGCCAAGGGGGACGCCGCGAGGATAATAGGAAAGAACGGCCTCACGGTCAAGAAGCTTGAGAAGGCCCTTGGGAAGCCCGTTAGGATAGTGGAGGGAGGGGAAGACGTCAAGGAATTCATAACAGACCTCCTGCACCCAATCGCGGTCGAGGGGATAAATGTGGTCTACAAGCCGCAGGGAGAGGTACTGAGGGTGAAGACGGGGAGGTGGCCCGGCCCGAGGGTCCCTGTCGATGATTTCAGGAGCGTGATCCTTAGGATGTTTCGAAAAGAGGTCGAGATCACGAGGTGACGATGAGCATGGCCAAGAGGATAGCCGTGATAGACAGGGAGTCGTGCAAGCCCAGCGCCTGCAACCACCTGTGCAAGAGGATGTGCCCCATAAACAGGTCTGGGGACGACTGCATCACGATCAGCGAGGCCGACAAGAAGCCGCTGATCGACGAGGACCTCTGCGTCGGGTGCGGCATCTGCTCGAACAAGTGCCCGACATTGGCCATCGACATCATCAACCTCCCGCAGGAGCTGAAGGAGACCCCCGTGCACAGGTACGGGCGCAACAAGTTCGTCCTCTTCAGGCTTCCGGTCCCAAAGAGCAAGCTGGTCGTGGGCCTCATAGGGCAGAACGGGGTCGGGAAATCGACCGCCCTGAAGATTCTGTCCGGAGAACTCAAGCCCAATACGGGCCTGCTCGGAAAGAGCATAAGATGGGACGATATCATAGGGATGTTCAAGGGCAGCGAGCTGCATGATTACCTGACGAACCTCAAGGGGGGTGGAGTGAAGGTCGCATACAAGCCGCAGAACATCGACTCCATACCGAGGATGTGGAAGGGCAAGGCCGGAGAGCTTTTGAAAAAGGTCGATGAGAAGGGAAAGCTTTCGTCCGTCAGTGACGGCCTGAACCTCGCCCCGCTGCTTGAGAAGGACTTAAAGAGCATGTCCGGCGGCGAGCTTCAGCTGCTGGCCGTTGCGGCAAC
>CAYRIP010000113.1:0-3208 GCA_964424395.1 uncultured archaeon
TAACCCTGACCGGAAAGTGCCGACGATTCGTCAAGGAACGCCTTGAAGTCCTGCTCGGACTGGAACGCGACCACTCCCTGGTCCTCGCTGATTGGCGGCCCTCCGGGCATGTCCACGGTCACAAGAAGCATGGCCCCCAGAGCCAGCAGCAGTATCACGAGGAACGCCAGACCTATGCTTGCGGTTTTCATGTTGATTAATAATTCGTGAAGCTTTTATTTAACTGTTGATTTTATTCGGTTTCGCCCGAAATATGACGTTTGAGGAGCGGTCATTCCTCAACGTATTCGGCGTTGAGGAGGCACCATATGCTCTTCGCCTTCTTCTTCCCTATCCCGTCGACCTTCATGATATCATCCTCTTCCAGGGAGAACACCTTTTTCACCGTCCGAACTCTCTAAGCAGCCTCTTGCTCAGGACGGAATTGACATTCGGTATCCCGGCCACTATGTACTCCTGCTGCTTGGGCGTGCTGCTCCTCTTCTTGCAGACCCTGATCTGCAGACCCCTCCCGGCATTGCCCTGCTCCCGGCATGCTGTCCAGAATATCTGGGCGGCGGTGACCTTTGGGGAGTGCGTCCATATTATCGGGATCCCGTAGTCGAGGGTTATTGATGAGAGGATACCATGTATGGTGTTGGGATGGATGTTCCTTGCGGAGAAGAGCGTCTTCTGCTCCCCCTCTACTATCAATAGCGGCCTTTCGAACGTGCCCGCCATCCTCTCCAGCTGCCTGAAAAGCCGCTGGTCCAGCACCGACTGGAGCAGGTCGTTGACTGTCTTCCTCTCTATGCCGACCCGGTCAGAGACTATGTAGTCCGCCACTTCCAGCTGCCGCTCCACGATCCTGGCATCGTAAGTCCTTAGCCATTCGCAGGTCTTGGTATTCTTCTCGCGATGGTCTGCTATTATGCTGATCCCGTCGCCCTTGAAGAAGCTTTGGGCGCTCTGTGCCTTGGCCATCTTTACAATACTATACGGTGAGAATAAATATCAGAGGCTGGCAATGGTATTCTGAAGGAAAGCACCGGCATCAGCCTGGGATCCAACTCATCGAAGGCGGGCTCACATCACCTTCGAACCGACGCCGACGTCCTTGTCGACCGTCAGAAGGCTCACAGTGCTGCCGTCAAGCGCAGCAAGAAGCATTGCCTGGGAATCGATTCCCCGTATCTTCGCCGGATCGAGGTTGGCGACGACTATAACCTTCTTGCCCCTCAGCTCGTCCTCGCTGTAGTGCGCCTTAAGCCCGGCGACGGTCTGGACCTGCCTGCCTCCGACGTCGATCTGCAGGACGAAAAGCTTGTCCGACCCCTCGACGACCTCGGCAGCGACTATCTCGCCGACCCTGATGTCAAGGGCCTGGAAATCGTTTATCGAAACCATACAATCTCTTTGTACGCTTGATATTTAAATGGTGCGCCTCAGGCGAGAGACGCAAGGAAACCGCCGACGTAGTGTGTCACTACGATGACGATTATGGCGATTACCAGATGCTCCAGTATCACCTTGTGGGGCTTCACGTCCGCCCGCCTGGCGATGTAGTAGCTCATGACGGATATTACTGAGAGCCCCCATATGACGCTGGCGACTATCGCTGCAAGAAGCGGCAATAGCAGCATCGGGACGATGAAGGTCAGCGCGAAGACGAACTTGGACAGGAAGGTGGCCGAGGTCGACTCCCATATCTCTTTCGTTGTGTGCCTGTTCTCGTACTCCTCGGACACATGCATCCCAAGGGCATCCGAAAGGGCGTCGGCGATGGCTATGACCAGTATGCCGCTTATGACCACCACGACGGAATGCGTGCTGGAATGGAGGCCGACGATCAGGCCGACCGTAGTGATTATCCCACTGGTCAGCCCGAAGCTGAAACCCTTCCTGATAGAAAGCTTCATAAATATTGAATATCGCGCCTTATGCTATTTAAGCGTATTCATATCTTCGTCCTTTCATGCATCCGGGCATTTTATGGTGATTCCTGATAGCTTTTTATTCTACTCCGCGAATATAGTCTCATATCTGAATATACGGATGTATTTCCATGATTCGGAGGCAGGATGAAAATACTCATGTTCGGTTGGGAGTTCCCTCCTTTCAGCACGGGGGGGCTTGGCACCCACTGCTACGGGCTAACCAAGGCGTTGCACGCCATGGATGTGGACGTGACATTCGTAATGCCAAAGATCGGCAAGGACTTCAAGCACGGGTTCATCAAGATCATCCACGCCGAGGAGGGGAAGTTCATCGAGATAAAATCGAGTCTCACCCCATACATACCTTCTTTCGACGTGAAGTACATATCCAAGAACGGGGATACTGATGAGCCTTACGGCAGGGATTTCCTCAGCGACGTCAACAGGTACACCGAACTTGCCGCGAGGGCCGTCGCCAAGGAGTCTTGCGACGTGATCCACTGCCACGACTGGATGACGTTCCCCGTTGGGATAAAGGTCAAGGAGCAGAAGAAGAAGCCCCTGGTAGTTACGGTTCATTCCACGGAGTTCGACAGGAGCCCCCTCTCACCCAATCCATGGATCAGCCACATAGAGTGGAAAGGCATGTACGAGGCTGACAGGATAATCGCGGTCAGCAATTACATGAAGAATATCATCATGGAGAAGTACAATGTCCCGGAAGGGAAGATTACCGTCATACACAATTCCGTGGAGGCGGATATCTACAAGGGGGAGAGGGTGGATTTCGGCCTC
This sequence comes from uncultured archaeon, assembly GCA_964424395.1. Classification (GTDB taxonomy): domain Archaea; phylum Aenigmatarchaeota; class Aenigmatarchaeia; order QMZP01; family JAFGSV01; genus JAFGSV01. Next base: position 2,712 of record CAYRIP010000113.1, read on the forward strand.
GACGAGCGGGTCGTCCTCTTCCTCGGCAGGCTTACAATACAGAAGGGCGCTGATTACCTGCTGCGAGCCGCGAAGAAGGTGCTGAGGTTTGAAAAGGACGTGAGGTTCATCTTCGTCGGGACGGGACATATGCTGCCCGAGCTCATAAATCTCAGCATAGACCTCGGCATATCGGAAAGGGTGATCTTCACAGGATACCAGGAGAGCATAGCGGAATACTACAGGATGGCTGACGTCTATGTCATGCCATCGGTCTCGGAGCCGTTCGGGATCGTGGCGCTGGAGGCGATGGCATCGGGGCTGCCCGTGATCATCTCGAAGCAGTCAGGCTGCTCAGAGATAATGAATCATTCCCTGAAGGTGGATTTCTGGGACGTGGACCAGATGGCGGACAAGATACTGGGCGTCCTTCGTTACGGCGCAATGAGGGAAGAGATGTCAAGGAACGGGCTCGAGGAGAGAAATGGCATGAGCTGGGGCAGGACGGCCGAAAAGAC
>CAYRIP010000114.1:0-3148 GCA_964424395.1 uncultured archaeon
GAATGCCGAGGACCTGGCCGCTCGAATTCTAAAGAAGGGCATATCGTTCGCGGAAGGCTGATAATAAAATCAATCCAAAGGGTCATTTTCTTCCAAGCAGCTCATACATCCTGTATATCTGCACCTGCTTGGTGAGCCTGATGACAGGGTCCCTGAAGAAATCCCTTGCGAAGGCCTGGTCCACCTTGACGCTGCCCGCCCTCTCATAAACCCTATCCAGAACCTCCTCTTCCCTCTTTGTATCGGTGATCTTAGCTAGGATTTCATCATTCGCCCCGGCTCTGACCATCCTGTCATAAGCCTTCGGGTTCTCTCTGCGTTTGATATCTGCTACCCAGATGCCTCCGCGGTGTACCCTAGTCGATACGAGATCAAGGACATTTGCGTCGGCTACGACGATATTGTCATAATTCCCGCCGTCTCCCTCACGACAAAATTTATCAATCCGTGACAGGTATGTCCTCATCAATTCGGCAGAGATGTTTATTCTTGAGGGGCCTTCAGGATATTCGTTCACAGCTGGCTTGACCTTAACGGGGGGCTGGTCGTCATAGAAGGCCACCTCGTCAGCGATTTTGAATTGCTTAGAATTCCCAAGAAGAAGCTCCCTGAACATCTCATCGAACCTGCTGCCCCGAAAACACCTTCTCACATCGGTGTTCTGGATGTAGAGTGCGGGGTTTGCCGCGTAATCCGATCGCAAATACAGCGCTAACAGTATGCCCTTCCCAAGCTTATCCAAAAAGCCCCTTATTCCCTCGAGCGTGTGCACAGATGTATCTACGAACCCATATGTCATATCAGTCAGTATCATGATTTTCTATGGTAATATTAAATATGGATAAGTAGCAACTGCCCGCACGATAGGTGAATCGCCGATATGTTCATCAGGAATATCTCAAACCCTGATTATCTGCACGTGAGGAACTTCGCCCATCCACAATACGCAGTGCTCGTCGACAAGTCCTTCCCTGATCAGCAGATCAACGATCCCCTTGCCCACGACATTGACAATATCGGATTTTCCGACCATCCCAATGACCCCGTCCCCGTCCGAGCCCTTTCCTCCGTAGAAGGGCTCAGAGACATCGAAATCTATGTCATTGAATCTTATCTTCTTTCCGAGGAGGCCGGCGTCGCACACCGCAAGGATGGTCTTGCCTTCCGCTTTGTGCGTCTTGCACAAGAACTTGGCAACTTTTCCCGCCATCGTATCACATCGTTTTCTCGCTCTTCTCTTTTTCCTTCTCAAGGATCGTCTTCGGCTGCTTCTTGAAAACATAGAACAGTATGCAGGATATCAGATAGGCAAAGAGCAGGGTGAAAGCGACGCTTATCAGAGCCGCATCGGCTCCCGTGAAGGTGCCGAAGTACTGGTTCGAAACGCCGACGATATCGGAAGATTGTAGGGAGTATGCCGGGGATTTCAGGTTCCAGAAAGGTACGGGCTCAAGCACGACGGCGGTGGTCAGGGTCGGGATTATCGGGGAATAGAAAAGCACCAGCGATATCACGATGAAGACTATGAGCTTAAGCTTGGTCGGCTTCACCCAAGAATATGCCATATATCTAATTGGCATCATGATTTAAAAATTTTTCACATGCGGCATTCATCCGTCGCTAGCCGTCATGATGGCATCACAGGTCGTCTTCGTTCATGGTCTTGATCCCGCTCCTCTTAAGAAGAGCGACAGTCACCCCATCCCCCCTGACCAGGGTTCCAGAGAACGTGCCGTCATAGATACTGCCGCAGCCGCAAGATGGGCTCCTGGCTTTTCCCACGAACTCCTTTATCCCCAGCTGCCTGGCGATCTTTAAGGTCTCCTCGGCCCCCTTCAGCGCCTGCTTTGTCGCGTCCTCGCCGGATCTCTCAATCACTTTGGCCTTTCCGTCCAGAACCCTCGCCCCGCTGCCTCCCCTGACTTCCCGCTTTTCCCTCGGCGTAGGCAAACCGCCGAACTGCTCCGGGCACACGGGCACGACAAGTCCCTTGTCGAACATGTCCTTCGCATTTTCGTCGAACCGGTCCTTGCCGTCATAGGCGCATTTTATGCCGACCAGGCAGGCGCTGCAAAGCTTCATAAGAATTCATGAGAACACCGGTATAAATAATCATTTCACAAAATGCTGATCGGAATTATCACGGCGATTATTATCACCGAACCCGACACGACCTCCGCGAATAAACCGAGAACGCCCAAGGATGATCCATAAGAAAAGCTTGAGCTTATGGGGATGCGTCTCGTTCAAATGCATGGATAATTGTTGCCTTCGGCCTAATGTATCTCGTCAGTCTTTCCCCCATCCTCTGGCCTCCATGGCGAGGGCCATGCGCTCCGACTGGGTGAGGGCCTTCCCGAACAATGGGATTAGGATCGGGAAATATGTCCGCAATATATTCGGCGACCTGAAATTCAGGCCGCGGGACTTCTGGGCATTCACGATGTTTTCCAGCAGCATCGCCGTCTTGGGCAGGAGCACGAGGGCCAGGAAGAAGACAGTCGATATCGTGTAGGGAAGGAAGCTGAAAGCGTCCCTCATCTCGCTTGTGCTCGTCGTGTGTACGAATATCGTCACAAGAGACAGGAAAGCAAGGAACCTCATCGCGATCATGGCGCCGAAATATAATCCGGCCACGCTGAAACCGATCCCGGAGTAAGTGAAGGACTGCAGGGCGATTATCACCAGCATGATAATCGCTATGGACTTAGCCCAGATAATATAATTCTCATGCAATCCCCTTGCCGTGAGCAGGGCTATGGAGGACGCAGTTATTATCAGTATGATGATTATATTCGGGAATAACAGGAGGGCGCTGGTCGTCATCACCAAGATCAACAGCTTAAGCTTCGGATTCATTTCCTGAGCACCCAGGGGACCTTTATTCCCAGCTTGCCAAGTAGCTTTTTGTCTCCCAGCACCTTTCTTGCGGGACCGAATCTAGCTATCCTCCCGCCATCCAGCAGGAGGGCCTTGTCCGCGTATTCGGCAAGGTGGTCCGTATCATGCTCTATGACTATCACAGTCTTCCCCGACTCATTGAGCTTTTGCAGTATCCCGTATATGTTCTCGCTGCTCCTGTAGTCGAGCTGGGATGTGGGCTCGTCCAGGATTATGATCTCAGGCTCCATGGCAAGGACCGATGCTA
>CAYRIP010000115.1:0-358 GCA_964424395.1 uncultured archaeon
AACTCATTAAGTCATACACGCACAAGATATCGGACTACCAGGACAACTTCTACAACAAGTTCCCGAAATGACGTCTATAGGAAGATGGTATTGATTGCCCATATCACCGCAAGCCCCGCGAAGCAGCCTGCAGATATGAAGGGCATTGCCGGGTAGAACTTGTCCTTCGTCGCCTTTACGAAAAGAAGAAGCAGGGCAATCGCCGCGAATATTGAAATCAGCGTCGACTGCATCAGCGCGGCACCCTTTGCTAGACCCGCCATCTCTATCAGCCCGTTCATGACGACGCCGGCGAATATCAGCGGGAAGGCTATGTCGCCTCCCCCAGGAATGCCCTACATAACCCAACCATACTGCC
>CAYRIP010000115.1:368-3140 GCA_964424395.1 uncultured archaeon
CCCGAGGATGGCCGTCCTGACCCCTCCCTTCTGGCCGATCTCTCCCGGGATCTTGGCCTTTATCGAGCTGATGCCCTTTCCTTTGGACCCGTAGGGTATGACGAAGCCCGCGAATGCCTTGCTCTTGGTCTGGAACTTGGCGAGGGTCACCATGTGCTTCGACTTCCAGACGGCGAAAACGTCATATGCGGATATGGCAAGGAGGAGCGATGATGCCCAGTATATGTCCAGGAGCGGGACGAACAGGATAGCGATCCCCGGGTATATCAGCAGCTCCGTCATGTTGTGCAGGATGAGGTTCGTCTTGTAAAGCTCGGCAACGGCCAGAATGAAGGCCACGACGAACGCCATCACCGCCGATACGAAGACGCCCAGCGTTATCGAGGAAGCGAGCCATATGGCAAGGAAGTACATCATCTTCCAGAGCTTGAACTGCCCGAGCCTGACGAATATCAGTATCAGCACCGTCCCAACGAGGACGCCGAAGAGGATGTAAGCGAGGGAGACCCAGCCCTGTATGTCGGGCCTCTCCCCAACGACCGTGTCCTCATAATGGACCGTGAAGTTCCCGTCGGGCGCAACGGAAACGGTCGTGGTCTCGCTGATGGCGTAAAGGCCGAAGAACTGGATTATCAGAAAGGCGATGACGAGTATTGCCGTCACCTGGATATTGTGCTTCATTACAATATTATCCGATATATCCATAAAAAGGGGTCGGTGATTCGTCCCATGTTCTGACAGCATATGCGCTGGAACAGCATTCACCTGTCCGGGAAAACCGGATAGGAACCCAGAACCGCCAATCTCTTGATGTATCCCTTTCCGCCGAGACGCGCGAGGACGGATGCTATCCCGCTATCCTCCCAGTGGCCGTCGACATCCACGAAGAACGTCAGTCTGCTCAGGCTGCCGTCTATGGTCAGCAGCTGCAGGTACCTCATGTTCACGCCGTCCAGGGCGCCCGTCGTGTCATGCAGGAGGCCGGCTGTGTCGACCTCCTTGTACTCGAACATGAGCTTGGTTGCGTCCGAGCCAGTCCTCTCATGATCATGATGCCCTAAGACATGGAATCTCGTGTAGTTGGACTTGTTGTCCTGGACATCAGAAGCCAGGATCCGGAGACCGTACAGCTCTGCCGCCCTGCGGGGCACCAAGACCGCACCGTCCAGATCCCCCTTATCCGCCAGGGCAGCTGCAGCGGCAGCTGTCGAATCAGCGGGCACCGGCCTGTAGCCGTGTCCCAGCAGCTCCCCCAATCGCGTGCACTGCTGCAGCGCCTTGTTCTTCGAGCTGACATACCTAATTCCACCGAGCGAGGCACCGGGCAGGGCCGCAAGCTGCATCGAGATGGGCACTACCTCCTCGTCCCTTACCTTGATCTTCCCATCCCATCCGTGATCCCTCAGCCTCGCCAGCGTCTCGTTGACCTGGTAGGCCGAAGAGGTCGAGTTCACTATGGGCACCACGGCCATCTCCGCAGAGCCATCGAGAACGGCCCCGAAGCAGTCGCTTATCTCCCTGTACCAGAGAGGCTCGATGCCATATCCTCTCCTCTCCGCATTGCTGTATCCGGCTTGGGCGGAGAATGTGCCATCAGGCCCTAGCAGCGCGACATTGACCTACCAGAAAGAGATGCTCACCCATGGATTTCACCTCCGATTATAAAAAAATCCGGGAGTATAGAACGGGGGCTGTCCGAAATGCCTATCTTCACCATGACTTCCTTGCGAAGAGGCTCGGCATCACCATTCAATCACATTTAATTATGAGATGGCTAATCTTTAAATCTTTTCCCTGCATTCCCCCTTATTATCGGGAATTTTTATATCACCTAAACAAAATATGCTTATTCGCTATACAGGGCTGATGGTAATATGGAACCTGGATTGAAAGGCAAGAGATGGGACCCGGAATTCGAGGAGATGATCAGGCGAAAATGGAAGGCCAAGTGGCCTTACGGGTTCGATCAGAAGAGCAGGAAGCCTGTATATTCCATAGACACCCCGCCGCCGTACGTCAACACCCCCGTCCACATAGGGCAGGCCACCACCTACGTCATGATGGACATGTTCGCCAGGTTCCGGAGGATGACCGGCCACAACGTGCTCTTCCCGCTCGGCCTGGACAGGAACGGGCTCCCGATAGAGATGGCCGCCGAGAAGAAGTTCGGCGTCAAGCTGACAAGCCTCACCAGGGACAAGGCCGTGCATCTGTGCAGGAGCATACTGGAGGAGTCAAGCCTTGCGAGCGTCGATTCATTCTTCAGGCTCGGCGTAAGCTTCAACTCATGGAAGAAGGGCCCCCGCGTGGGCGACCTCTATGAGACGGACAGCCCCGAATACAGGGCTCTGACGCAGGAGACTTTCATAGACATGTGGAACAAGGGGATAATCTACGAGGCCGAGAGGGTGAACAACTTCTGCCCGGGATGCCAGACAACGCTCGCCGACGCCGAGATCGATTACGAGAACAGGCGCGGGTTCTACTACCACATCAGGTTCAAGGTGAAGGAGACCGGCGAGGACATCATTATCGCTACCACCAGGCCTGAGCTCGTCTGCACTATAGGCATGGTCATATTCAATCCGGATGACGACAGGTACAAGCGCCTCGAGGGAAAGACGGCGATAGCGCCCGTCTTCGGCACGGAGGTCAAGATCAGGAGCCACCCCTCCGCGGAGATAGAGCGGGGGACTGGCATCATGATGGTCTGCTCCTTCGGGGACCTTGCGGACATCAGGTTCTTCCGGGAGATGAAGCTCGATCCCGTCA
>CAYRIP010000116.1:0-3126 GCA_964424395.1 uncultured archaeon
CCTTGCAGTGGAATCGCCCATGTTCATCAATCCCCTCTGCTTTGGATTCTTGCACCCTATCAGCCATTTAGCGAAAGCGAAATCCGTGCTGACTATAGCCCTTCCGGCTCCCCCCGCGTCGGCCTGCGTTCCGCTCGTATCCTGCTGCGGGTTGCCATACGTGTAAGCGGCGATATTGGTTGCCCCCAGGAGTTTCATATATGCTCTCTCGTCCAGCATAGCATCAACATCGAAATAATTCCCATCATTCCAGTTGATTCTGAACATATCATTTCCGGGAGGCCTGTGAACCTTGAGATATCTTGTGCCTGCCAGCACTTCCAGCATCTTTTGTTCGTGTTCCCTTTTATATTTCCCGCCGTCCGCTACGGCGAATTTCGAACCGTATGCACCTGCCCGAACAATCGCTATATTCTTCCTCTGGCGAGGTGTAAGTGAACCCATGAACATGTCGCCAGCCTGTATATATTCACCAGTCCCCTTCCCAGGACCCCTAAGGCCGATGCTCGTGATAATCGTTTTTCCTACCGCTCCCAGTTGCCTTTTTATCTCATTCCTGTCCCTTTCCGGAATCTCGATATACCTGGTCCCGTGATCCACCTGCTTGATCTTGCATACATCCTCGGTAAGCCCGTAGACGGGGGACCTCATAACACGTATAGAGTCGTCCGTATGTACGAGTATGCCGTCGCATTCCTTTGCAGTTTCCACCAGGATATCCCTATAGTTATCATCAGGCTCTCTAAGGATCGTGTGAGCCACCCCGAGGGTCACCCAGTTCTTGCCCTTAAGATGCTTCGCAATATAGACGCCGTTGTCGCTTCCGTCTCCTTTATTCTCAGTAAGCCCGTATTCCATCATCAGGATCGCAATGGTAGGCCTGCCGGATTTTTTCGCCCTTCTTCTCATCTGCTCTGTGGCCCTTTTGACGTCCCTTGGGTCATGCTGATTGAACCAGAGCTGAACCGGCTCTTCCAGCCTTGGTGGCCTCTCATCGCCGTAGCTGCAGACATAGACGTTCGATACCATCCTCTTATTCCCATTCAGCTCACGGTACAGGTTTGCCGAGTATATCCCTACACCGCAGCCTGGATAAGTCGAAGGATACGAGCTTATTATAACGACGTCATACATCAACAACAAGTGTAATTCAACATTTATAAAGGTTAATATTTCTAATCCCACATAATCCACACCCTCCAACACATAAATCTTATTAACCTTCCATGCATATTCAAACTGTAATCATTGCCAGATTTTTGGGTGGTTCTTATGAGGTTCGCGCATATATCAGATACTCATCTTGGTTTCAGGCAGTACGGGCTGCATGAGAGGGAGCTCGATTTCTACCACGCCTTCGAGCAGGCCATAAGGAAGATCATCCAGGAGCGGCCGGATTTCGTCATACATTCCGGTGACCTCTTCGATTCGCCGAAGCCGCAGCCAAGGGCCCTTTGGGTGGCAAGCAGGTGCTTTTCCAGGCTCAAAGAGAAGGGAATCCCGGTCTATGCGATCACAGGAAACCATGACATGCTCATGAGGAGGGGAGCGATGCCACCCCATGTCCTGTTCGCCGATATGGGGATGCGCATGATAACCGAGGAGGAGCCCTTCCTCGTCCATAAGGGCGTCTTTATCGGGGGAAGCCCATATACGAGCAAGTACTTCTCTGCAAGGCTCATAGAAACGATGTCCATACTCTCCAAGAACGCGGATAAGCACGGCAAGTCCGTGCTTGTCATGCATCAGGGCATCGAACGGTTCCTGCCTCACCAGAATGAGCTCACCCTTGACGATATCCCCAAGAACTTCGATTATTACGCATTCGGCCACATACACTCGAGGATACAGCACGCCTTCGGAAAGGGCAAGCTCGTTTACCCTGGGTCCACTGAGCTTTGGAGCCTCAACGAGTACGATGACTACAGGAGGAACGGGAAGGGATTCTATCTTGTGGACCTCGATGGCGATGAGCCGTCTGTGCAGCCCATAAACATAGAGCTCAGCCGGGGTATCATAAAGCAGAGGATCAAGGCAGCAAACCTCGATGACAACATAACGAAATTGAAAAGCGCCCTGGCTGATATGGGCAATAAACCACTGGCGTATCTTGAGGTGGACAGCGGAGGCTACGACCGAAAGGTCTTGCATGACAAGCTCATTTCGACGCTTTCGGACCTCGTCCTGAGCCTTAGGGTCTCTTATCACGCCGATGCCGTGAAGGATTCAGAGAAGATCCTGACAAGGACATTCGACATACCGATGATGATCAGGGAAGCAGTGAAGGACGAGAAGAAGGCGGGACTGGCCATGCAGCTCTATAGGGCGCTCTCTGATGGGGATGAGGAGCAGGCGCAAAGGATAGCGGAGGATTTCTACGGTGATATGAAATGATAGTGGAAAGCGTAAGGCTATTGAACTTCAAGTCGCACTCGGACACGTCCATAGGCTTTGGCACTGGCATCAACGTTATACTGGGTGAGAACGGCGCAGGGAAGACAAGCGTCCTCGAGGCGATCTCATTCGCCCTCTTCAAGGAGTATGGGGGGAACCTTGACAATCTCGTCATGAGGGGGAAAGCCATCATGAGCGTTGAGCTCGTCTTCTCTAGCCACGGAAGGACCTACAAGGTCGTGAGGACGAGGAAGAAGGCCTCGAGCGATTCCAACCTCTATCTTATGGAGGATAGCGAAAAGCTCCTCCAGTCTGGGGACAGCGAGGTCGACAAGGAGATCGCAAGGATCCTTGGGATAGACAAGTACCTGTTCATAAATGCCGTGTATGTGAGGCAGGGAGAGATCGCCAAGCTCCTGATAGCAAGGCCTGCCGAGAAGAAGCAGCTTATAACAAGGCTCCTTGGGATAGACTCCCTTGAGAAGGTCTGGGACAGGATGAGGATCGTGATAGATACATTCAGGGACAGGAAGAACAGGCTGGAAGCAAGGATCATGGATGAGGACAGGATAAGAGAACAGCTCGCTGGCATCGACTCGGAGCTCGAGGAGGTCAAGAGAAGAGTGGCGAGGACAAGCAAGGATATCAGCGATGTCTCAAAATCGCTGAAGGCAGCGGAGGGCGAAGAGAAGAGCCTTGAAGAGATCGAGAAGAGGTACGCCGAGCTGTCGG
>CAYRIP010000117.1:0-3076 GCA_964424395.1 uncultured archaeon
TCTCGCTGAGAACCTCTTGGCACGCCCTTACCAGGCCCCTTATGTCATGATGAATGATATCCTCCCAATACTCCGCCCTTTTGAACGGGACGTTTTTCCGGTTCAGCTGCCGCCCGATCTCATCGGAGATTTCAGCCGGCATCTCTCCGAGCTCACCCAGAACTTGGGAATAGGTCCCGAGGATGGTCAGCATGTAGCTGTGAAGGGCATCCGGGGAGACGTATCCCATCACATCCTTGCTGAGATACCTTGATGAATTGGGGGAAAGATACCCGGAAAGCGCCATTATATCGTCAAAGGCCTTATCCAATTCAGGACCCGGTATCTGAGAAGGCATAATTAATATTTGACCATAAATTTTTTAACCTTTTTACGGAATCCGGAAATGCTTTGAAAGTTTAAATTATTTTCTGCCAATTATAAACATGGCCGAACTGGGTCTTGGCTATCTGGGAAGGATTGTCGGAGTCGGGATGTACAAAGACAAGCCCTTCGCTGTTTATGGTGTTACCGGACGCTCGGATCCAAGCAAGGAGCGTAAAGCTGAGATAATTGAGCATGACGGGATAGTCAGGATAGGACCATCGGGCAAAATCACACCTAAGCAGAGGAAAATGGGCGATCTGATATTCTATAACGCGATGATGATATTCGAAGACCCCCGCGTCATAGTGGTTTCCAACGGGAAGCAGACAGAACCCACAAAAAGGGCACTGGTGAACAACGTAGAGAAATACCCTCATGCTATAGCAGAAGGGTTCGTGAAGATGGGAGGCGCGGAACCTGACAAGCTAAGAACCCCGAGGGTAACGGGTATTCTTGACAGCTCCGCAAACGCAGCGCTAGGGATAGTCACGGATGGCGGGATATGCTCACAGCTTATCGATGTTCATGAAGGCGGCGCATGTCACTTCAAGTACGTTTCGACTTACCTTGGCAGCTGCGGGGGAGCTTTTGGGCCAAGGGATCATAAGAATTCCGGAGTTCGGGTCCCGACCGGCAGGCTGGATATTAGTCCCCGAGTATCAGAAACCCCGGTGGATCTGTACGGTGAAACCTCTCAGGCGCTTGCCGATAACTTATATGATTTCCTTCCTTCGGATTTGAGGGTCAGCACCGCGGCAGCAATGTGGGACCCGGACATCAATATCTGGAGGCTGGCAAAGAGGAATCTGCATGAATGAGTGAGATGAAGCAATGGGCAAAGACAGGACAGCTGCATACAGGACAATACTGGGGGACAATTTCCCACCTTCGATGCAAATCAGCTTCTTTGGCGGGGAAGATGGCGGCCGGCAGACCCTCACATACCAGAAGGTAACCTGGGAGGTGGGTGGCGAGAATAAAGGCGTCAGATACGGCGAGAACCCGGGCCAGCAGGCTGCGCTATACAGACTTATAAATGGTAACCTTACGCTTGGGGATGTAGAGACAATCCAACCAGGAAAATGGCTAGCCTCCAACGCCGAGCTCATCCAATCCGGGAAGCACCCCGGCAAGATCAACATCACCGACGCGGACAACGCATTGAACATCATTCGGTATTTCCATTATAAACCGACAGTTGCGATCATGAAGCACAACAACCCAGCTGGCGTGGCCAGAAGGGACAAGATATCCGATGCATATCAGGCCGCCAACATGGCCGACAGGCTGGCCGCGTTCGGCGGCGCCATTGCACTGAACAGGCCTGTTGATGTGGAGACGGCAATGCTCATCTCAGACAGCTATTCGGAGGTCGTCGTTGCTCCTGAATTCGATCAAGGCGTTATGGACATCTTCGGGAAAAAGAAGAACCTCAGGGTTATGAAGATAGGCAACATGGCGAGGCTCAATGAATGGGACGGCGAGGTTTTCCTTGACTTCAAGAGCCTGATTGACGGCGGGCAGATCGTCCAGACTTCTTATGTGCCGAAAGCGAGAGACAAAGGCGATCTGGAAGTCGTGACCAAAAGGACACCGACCGAGAGGGAGTATAACGACATGCTCTTCGGCTGGCTGGTCGAATCCGGGATCACATCCAACTCGGTCATATACGTCAAAGACGATACCACCGTCGGTATAGGTACTGGCGAGATGGACAGGGTTGGTGTCGCCAAGATCGCTGCCCTGAAGGCGATGGAGAAGATGGCTGACAGGATAGCTTGGGAGACCTACAGGAAGCCTTATAACACGCTAGGAAAGGAAGAGCAGGCCGGGATCATGCAAAGCCCCGACGTCCAGGAGGTATTGAACGAGACATGCATGGTTTCAGACGCATTCTTCCCGTTCCCCGATGGGGTAAAGGTGGGGATAGAATATGGCGTCACATCGGTCATCCAGCCCGGCGGTTCGAAGAATGATGATCTGGTAATAGCGGCTTGCGACGCAGCGGACGTCGCGATGGCATTCACCGGACAGAGAAGCTTCAAGCATTGAAAGATTTTTATTGCCGTTTTTTAAGAATTTGATTTCTTCAATCGAGTCCGTAGTTTTTTAGCTTGCCGACAACCTCATCTAGCCTCATGGAATCGGGGAACCAAGATCTTCCTGTCACTGCGTTGGTCAGCGCAGTATACATGTGTTCGGCGACCTCCTTGAATTCGGGAGCCATCTTCTCGGGTTCCGATTGAAGGACTTGTCTGCAATAATTGACCCAATCACTACCCCCTTCTGCCTCAGCCTTCTGAACATTTTCATACCATCCCGGCTGTTCATTCTTATGATACTGCCTTATCGGCTCTTTGCTGACCTGGATGCCTTCAGACATGAGCCTGAGCTCATCGGGACCTATCGCGTCAGCCAGTTCCACTCCCGAAGGGGTCCAAAGATATTCGAACTTGCCGTCCCAGACATCAAGGTTCGATTTGCCGAATATGTCAGTCAGATACATCGCAAGCAGATAGTTGGACTCCGCTAGAGATGAGAATTGGTCAGGGCGGATGCCGGAAATATTGAAAGCCTCAGTTAATCCGATATATCGGTCTTTGGGCTCATGTTTTGTTGAGAATTCAACTATTGGCCTTGGAAGCCAGTCGCCCTCCTTCGGCACTTCCTTGAGACCCAGTGATTGAACATACCCCGGGATGTTCACCCT
>CAYRIP010000118.1:0-1093 GCA_964424395.1 uncultured archaeon
ACGATGTTCATGTCATGGCTCGCGTCTATGTAGATCGGCAGCTTCTTCCTTATCCTTCGGGTTATCATGTTGACCGTGGGGCCCCCTATCAGCACCAGGTTGCCCTTCATCTCCTTTTCCCTGACCTCTATGTCCAGCCTGTAGTTCGGAAGCTTCTCGCCGCTTGTGAACGCTCCGAGGAAGAGGGCGAAATCTATGGCGCAGCAGGCGTCGCTTGCCCTCGCCTTCCACGGCCCGTGGGGATCCGGCGAGCCGACAACGATGGTCGCGTTCAGCCTTCCCTCCTCGACGAATGGCGCAAGCAGCCTCGATTTCACGGGCGACTTTATGTTTAGGGATTGGAATGCGATGTTATCAGAAGTGAGAGCGAACGCCTTGTGGGTCGCCTCGTAGAACTTTGCCACGGCACCGTGCCTCTGCTCTGTGTGCAGCTCCATGATCAGCCCGGCCTTCTTGAACTTGTTTATGTAGTAGTATACCCTCTGCTCGTGCACCCTGAGGCGCTTTGCTATGTCCATGGGGCAGGACGGCTGCGACAGCTCCTTGAACACCTTCCATCCCAACGGTGATGAGAGCGCCTTGATCTGCTTCGGGTCGCTGAAGAGCATCACAGGGGCTATCTCGTTCCTCCTGTTGCTCTTGAGCAGGAAATATTTGCTCATATTACCACTAACACTTTTATGTTAATATTTAAAATTAATTATTAGTGATATTTAAAAGCATCACTACAAAAATACGGTGAAAAACGTGTGCCCTTACGATATTTTTGTCAGAAAAGGCTTTAAATAGTCAGCGCAATTCCTATATTTATCTTCAAGAGTGGTCATGATGTGCGGAATCGTTGGTTACATAGGCCCTAGGCAGGCTGCCCCGATACTGGTCAAAGGAATAAGGAGGCTCGAATACAGGGGCTACGACTCAGTCGGGATGGCCGTGGTGAACGGCAGGATCAACCTCAAGAAGCAGGCCGGCATGATCGACAGCGTCAATTCTGCCCTCAATCTTGATAAGATGGAGGGAATGATGGGCATAGCCCACACCAGATGGGCTACCCACGGGGAGCCAAGCGGCAGGAACGCCCATCCCCACTCGG